>NZ_JBQQBX010000050.1:0-38456 GCF_052245475.1 Streptomyces sp. 7N604
CCCGGAGACGGGGTATCAACATATCTGGCGTTGACTTTTGGCACGCTGTTGAGTTCTCAAGGAACGGACGCTTCCTTCAAAACCGTTTCACCGGTTTCTCCGGGCGCTTCCCTTCGGTGTTTCCAACTCTACCAGATTCTCATCCCGGTCTTTTCCGACCCGAATTTTTTTCTGATGGCCGTTGGAAGGCCATGACGCGCCCCGGCGGAAACTTCTGTCCGTCTGGAGCGCAGTGGATTCTAGTTCCTGCGGTTGAGCCTGTCCAGCTCCCCGCAACCGTTCGAATCTACCTCCCCAGTCTACCCATGTCAACAGGCCTCCCGGGGCGAAGAGGACAGTACCAGCTCGCTGCCGCCCGACGCACATCAGGCCGCCGTCGGGAGCTCGGCGCTGCGGTCCGCTGCCTCCACATCCCCAGTCTCCCCCGTACGAGCCGCGCGGCGGCCGACCACGTACACGTACACAAGGAAGGCCGCCTCGGCCGTGACGCCGATGGCGATGCGGGCCCATGGGGGCAGCCCGGACGGGGTCACGAAGCCTTCGAGGGCGCCCGATACGAAGAGCACCACGGCCAGCCCGATGGCCATGCCGATCGCGGCCCGCCCCTCCTCGGCGAGGGCGGAGCGCCGGGAGCGCGGACCCGGGTCGATGACGGTCCAGCCGAGCCGGAGTCCGGTGCCTGCGGCGACGAAGACGGCGGTGAGCTCCAGCAGGCCATGCGGCAGGATCAGGCCGAGGAAGGTGTCGAGGCGGCCGGCAGCGGACATCAGGCCGAGTCCGACCCCGAGGTTGAGCATGTTCTGGAAGAGCACCCAGAGCACGGGGATGCCGAGGAAGGCACCGAGGACCAGGCAGGTCGCGGCGACCTGGGCATTGTTCGTCCAGACCTGGGCAGCAAAGGATGCCGCGGCGTTGCTCGAGTAGTACGTCTCGTACTCGCCGCCGGGGCGGGTGAGCTCGCGGAGTTCCTCGGGGGCGGCGATGGTGGCCTGGACTTCGGGGTGCGTCCCGATCCACCAGCCGATCAGGACCGCGAGCACCGTCGAGACGACTGCCGTCGAAACCCACCACCACCGTGTTCTATAGAGCGCGGCCGGGAACGCCGCGGCAAGGAAGTGGGTGGCGTCGCGCCAGCTCGCTTTGCGGGCCCCGGTGACGGCGCTGCGCGCGCGGGCGACAAGCTGGGTGAGGCGGCCCGTGAGCTGCGGGTCCGGGGCGCTGGACTGGACCAGGGA
This sequence comes from Streptomyces sp. 7N604, assembly GCF_052245475.1. NCBI lineage: Bacteria > Bacillati > Actinomycetota > Actinomycetes > Kitasatosporales > Streptomycetaceae > Streptomyces > Streptomyces sp. 7N604. Next base: position 1,236 of record NZ_JBQQBX010000050.1, read on the forward strand.
CAGGTGGGTGGCGGTGCGCTGGTACAGGGCCACGAGCTCATCGGCTTCCGCGCCGTTAAGGCGCCGCTGGCGGCGCAGCAGCGCTTCCAGGCGGTCCCACTCGGCTCGGTGGGCGGCGACGAAGACGTCGAGGTCCATAGGGCGCTGCTCCTCAGGGTCCGGATGCCGACTCAGCTTGGCAGACGGGGACAGGTGGGCGGCAGACTGGTCGTACGGGCGTACGGTCCGTACGTGTCAGGGGTGTGGGTAGGACCCGGGGAGAGGGAGGACACCGCACGTGAGCGAGTTGGTGACCGGTGAGGCGGTCGTTCTGGGGCTGCGGCCCGCGAAGCTGCCGAGCCGCGCCCTGGCGGTCTTCATCGATCTGGTCATCGTCTTCGCCGTCTACATAGCGGTGTCGGCAGGGCTGGTCGCCGCCACGGCGTCGCTCGACAGCGCGGCACGCGCTGCGGTGGCTGTGGCGACGTTCGTACTGGTACTGGTCGGGGGCCCGATCGCCGTCGAGACGCTCAGCCAGGGGCGTTCGCTCGGGAAAACGGCGTGCGGGCTGCGCGTGGTGCGGGACGACGGGGGGCCGATCCGCTTCCGGCACGCTCTGGTGCGCGGCGCCATGGGGATGGTCGAGATCCTGATGACGTTCGGCGTCGTCGCGGTGATCGCCTCGCTGGTGTCGGCACGCGGGCGAAGGCTGGGGGACGTCTTCGCGGGGACTCTGGTCGTACGGGAACGAATACCGGTGCCCCATGCGGTCCGGATGCCTCCTCCGCCGCCTTGGCTGGGCGGCCAGTTCGGGAGGCTCGACCTGTCCCGGGTGCCTGACGGGCTGTGGCTGGCGGTGCGGCAGTACCTGACGCGGATGGGGCAGCTCGATCAGCAGGTGAGCTGGAATCTGGCGCAGCGGCTTGCGAGCGACGTGGCGGGGTTCACGGGGGCTCCGGTACCGGTCGGGGTGCCGCCTGCGGTCTATCTGGCGGGGGTCGCGGGCGAGCGGCAGGCGCGGGATGCGCACCGGGCGTTCGGCGGTGTGCACGGAAACGGGGCTGGGGCGGGCGGCAGTGCATGGACGGCGAACGCCGGCGCCTGGGCTGCCGCCGGTACGGGGGGTGCCGCCGGTGCCTGGGCTGCGCCCACTGAGCCCGCTCAGACCGGGCAATCCGTACGGGCTGTTGCCGGCGAGGCGGTGGCGGCGCCTCCCGTTGTGGGTTCCACGCTGAGTTCCGTAGGTCCCCAAGGCGATTCCGGGGTCAATTCCGGCGTGCATCCCGCTGGTCCGGGCGGTGTCGAGGTCGCACGGTCCGAGCCTGTCGACGAGGTGCCGGCGACGGCGGCAACAGCGGCGGCGCGGACGGGGTTCGCACCGCCCGCGTAACTCGCATTGCGGCCGTCCGCGTGTGAGTCGTCGAGCCGCGCGGCCGCCGTCGCCGTGGGCCGTTCTCACCGGGCCGGTGCTCAGGTGAAGACGGACGGTGGGGATTCGAGGTCTTCGAGTTCGATGCCGGGGGCGGCGAGGACCACGTCTCCGGCGATGTGGACGGCGTGCTGTTCGCCTGTGTCCAGCTCGGTGACCTGGTATTCGTCCACGGTGAGCGGGCCGCTGTCAGTGGCGTGTGCTTCGCTTTTCAGCAGGGCCCAGGACTGGTCGAGCGTTCGGGGGGCGAGTACGGGCTCGGTGAAGGCGACGAGGCGGACGCGGGTGGCGGGGGCGCCGGGGGTGAGGCGCAGCAGCCGGGCCGTGGCGACGAGGAAAGCGGGGGATGCACCGGTGAAAGCGTGGGCTTGGACATGGCCTTCCGTGGCGTGCTCGCCGGTGGGGTCGGTGCGGACCCAGGTGACGCCCTCGAGGGCCGCTCCGCGGACCTGCCAGCCACCGGCGTGGAGTTCGAGGCGGACAGGGCGGCCGAGTTCGTCGGTGGTGAGGTCGACGGAGCCGGTGACTGTGCTTTCCCGGGGAGCGCCGTTGTCCCGGGGAGCACCGCCGGACCCTGTGCCGATGGGAGCGGTGATCTGGGAGACGTAGCGCCATCCGGAGGTGCCAGTGGCGCAGTGGAAGTGCTCTTCTCCGAGGGGGGTGTGGTCGTGTGTGTCGTGGCGGGAGTAGCGGCCGCGGGGCATGGTGGGGTCCTTGAGGGGCCGGGCCCCGCCGGCGGCGGGGGCCCGGTCTCATCGGCTGGGTGCTGTTGTGCCGTCTGCTTTTGGCAGCGCTCCTGGTAGCGCCTTCAGTGGCGCACCGGGCAGCGCTCTTAGTAGCGGTAGTGGTCCGGCTTGTACGGGCCCTCCACCGGGACGCCGATGTAGGCCGCCTGCTCCGGGCGCAGCGTGGTCAGCTTCGCGCCGAGCGCGTCCAGGTGCAGTCGGGCGACCTTCTCGTCCAGGTGCTTGGGCAGCACGTAGACGCCGATCGGGTAGGACTCCGGCTTGGTGAAGAGCTCGATCTGCGCGATCGTCTGGTTCGCGAAGGAGTTGGACATCACGAACGACGGGTGACCCGTGGCGTTGCCGAGGTTCAGCAGACGGCCCTCGGACAGCACGATGATCTTCTTGCCGTCGGGGAAGGCCCAGGTGTGGACCTGGGGCTTGACCTCTTCCTTGACGATCCCGGGGATCTTCGCGAGGCCGGCCATGTCGATCTCGTTGTCGAAGTGGCCGATGTTCCCCACGATCGCCTGGTGCTTCATCTTGGCCATGTCGGAGGCCATGATGATGTCCTTGTTGCCGGTCGTGGTGATGAAGATGTCGGCGGTCTCGACCACGTCGTCGAGGGTCGCGACCTGGTAGCCGTCCATGGCGGCCTGCAGGGCGCAGATCGGGTCGATCTCGGTGATGATCACGCGGGCGCCCTGGCCGCGCAGCGACTCGGCGCAGCCCTTGCCCACGTCGCCGTAGCCGAAGACGACCGCGATCTTGCCGCCGATGAGGACGTCGGTGGCGCGGTTGATGCCGTCGATCAGCGAGTGGCGGCAGCCGTACTTGTTGTCGAACTTCGACTTGGTCACGGCGTCGTTGACGTTGATCGCCGGGAAGAGCAGCGAGCCGGCCTGCTGCATCTCGTAGAGGCGGTGAACGCCGGTGGTGGTCTCCTCGGTGACACCGCGGATCTCGGACGAGAGCTGGGTCCACTTCTGCGGGTTCTCGCCGAGGGTGCGGGTCAGCAGCTGCAGGATGATGCGGTACTCGTCGTTGTCGGCGGAGGCGGGGTCCGGTACGGCCCCGGCCTTCTCGAACTCCACGCCCTTGTGGACCAGAAGCGTGGCGTCACCGCCGTCGTCCAGGATCATGTTCGGACCGCCGGTGGCGGCATCCGGCCAGGTCAGCGCCTGCTCCGTGCACCACCAGTACTCCTCCAGCGTCTCGCCCTTCCAGGCGAAGACCGGGATGCCCTGGGGGTTCTCCGGGGTGCCGTTCGGGCCGACGGCGACGGCGGCCGCGGCGTGGTCCTGGGTGGAGAAGATGTTGCAGGAGGCCCAGCGCACCTTGGCGCCGAGCGCGACGAGGGTCTCGATGAGCACGGCGGTCTGCACGGTCATGTGCAGGGAGCCGGTGATACGGGCGCCCGCCAGGGGCTGGGCGGCTGCGTACTCCTCGCGGATCGCCATCAGACCGGGCATCTCGTGCTCGGCGAGGTTGATCTCTTTGCGGCCGTAAGCGGCGAGGGACAGGTCGGCGACCTTGAAGTCCTGAGCGGTGGCGGCTGTCGTCATACGGGCTGCTCCTCGTGGATTCCAGCGAGAGGTGGACACGGCTCGTCTGCGGCAGTGGGACACGGGTCCCCCGGCCGCAGCGCAGTCCGTCGGAGGCCCTCTCTCCCTCGGCCGACCCGCAGCACGGACCGCCCGACCGCCATCAGCAGCGACGTCTGTCTGGTCACGAATCTACACCGATCGGCCCGGCCGGCCCCAGCCGGGACCCCTGGGCCCCGCAAGCCTTTCGGCCACATCGGGGTCTCGGGGTCGCGGTCCCAGGTTGATCGTCCGCAGGTATTGCAGGATGCGGGCCCCGCGAGAACACTTGCACGATCTCGCGTGCGCACAGCTGTAAGGAGAACCACGTGACCAGTCCGGCTGATCCCCCCAGGGCTGCGGGGACGAGAGGGCAGGGGCTGAAACTGCTCGCAGTGACCGCCTGCCCCACCGGCATCGCCCACACCTATATGGCCGCAGAGAAGCTGGCTCAGGCCGCGGAATCGCTCGGCCACCGCATGAAGGTGGAGACACAAGGCTCGATCGGGGCCGAGAATGTCTTGTCTGACAACGATGTCAAAGACGCGGACGGCATCATCATCGCGGCCGACAAGGACGTCGACCGCAGCCGCTTCGTCGGCAAGAGGGTGCTCGTCGTCGGAGTCGCCGAGGGCATCCACCGCCCCGAGCAACTGATCGAGCAGGTGCAGAACGCGTCCGTGTACCGGGGCGGCGGTGGGGGCGGTGCGTCCTCCGGAGCCGCGGCGGCCACCGGCGGCAAGCAGCGCAGCACCACGTACAAGGCGCTGATGAACGGCGTCTCGTACATGATTCCGTTCGTCGTGGTCGGCGGTCTGCTGATCGCGGTGTCCCTGGCGCTCGGCGGCGACCCGCAGGCGGACGGCGGCCTGGTCATCCCGGACGGCTCGTTCTGGAAGCACGTCAACGACATCGGCGTCATCGGCTTCACGCTGATGATCCCGGTCCTCTCGGGCTATATCGCGTACGCGATCGGCGACCGGCCCGCGCTCGTACCGGGCATGATCGGCGGCTGGATCGCCAACACCGGAGCGCTGTACGACTCCGAGGCGGGCGCAGGCTTCATCGGCGCCATCGTCACCGGCTTCCTCGCGGGCTACATCGTCCTGTGGATCAAGAAGGTCAAGGTCCCGAAGTTCGTCCAGCCGATCATGCCGATCATCGTGATCCCGATCGTCGCGACGACCTCGCTGGCCCTGTTCTTCGTCTACGTCATCGGCAAGCCGATCTCGTGGGTCTTCGAGCACCTCACCAGCTGGCTCGGCGGCCTGACCGGGACCAGCGCGGCGCTGCTCGGCATCATCCTCGGCCTCATGATCGCGTTCGACATGGGCGGTCCGGTCAACAAGACGGCGTTCCTCTTCGGCGCGGGCCTGGTCTCGAAGAACCCGGAGATCATGGGCATGTGCGCGGCGGCCATTCCGGTGCCGCCGCTCGGCCAGGGCATCGCCACGCTCATCCGCCGCAAGTTCTTCACCGAGCAGGAGCGGGAGACGGGCCTGGCGGCGCTCTTCATGGGCTTCTTCGGCATTACGGAGGGCGCGATCCCGTTCGCCGCGGCGCGGCCGGCTCGGGTTATTCCGGCGAACATGCTCGGCGGCGCCGCGGCCGGTGCCGTGGCGGGTCTCGCGGCGGTCGCGGACAGCGTGCCGCACGGCGGTCCGATCGTGGCGGTGCTGGGTGCGGTCGACGGGGTTCCGATGTTCTTCGTCGCCGTCGCCATCGGCTCGGCGGTGACCGCGCTGACGACCGTGACGCTCATGACGCTCGGCACGAACGCCATCGGCGCGGAGGAGGCGGCGCCCGGCGGGCCGACGCTCGCGGCGCCGGAGCCAGTGCTCGCCGGAGTGGGCGGGGGCGGGGGCGGCGTCGGTACCGGGGGCGGGGCCGTGGCGACGGTCGTCACGCCCGCACCGGCTCGTACGGCTGCGGCTGCGGTTCCGGCCACGGCTGCAGCCACCGGTACGGCCACTGCAGAAGCTGAAGCAGCCGCCCCTGGGGAAGTTGCCGCTGACGAGACGCCAGTCCTGTCCGGGCATCTCACCGCGCAGACCGTGAAGGAGCAGCTCGCCGCGGACACCAAGGCCGCCGCGATCCCGGAGCTGGCCGGGCTGCTGGCCGCAACCGGCAAGGTCGCGGACGTCGAGGCCCTCGTACGGGCGGCGTTCGCCCGCGAGGAGCAGGGCACCACCGGGCTCGGCGAGGAGATCGCCATCCCGCACGCCAAGACGGACGCCGTGACGGCCCCCGTCGTCGGCTTCGCGTGCTCCGCCGACGGCATCGAGTGGGGTTCGCTGGACGGCACGAAGGCCAAGCTCATCTTCATGATCGCGGTGCCCGAGGCCGCGGCGGGCGACGAGCATCTGCGGATCCTCGCGCTGCTGTCCCGGAAGCTGATGGACACAGGCTTCCGGGAGCGGCTGACGGCTGCCGAGGGGAAGCCGGAGATTCTGCGGACTCTGGGCGAGATCCGGTAGGCGCCGACGGTTGGTACAGCCCGCAACGGGCGAAGCGAAGGCCTCCGCATCGCGGGGGCCTTCGCTTCATGGGTGCGGGTTACGGGTGCGGGCCCGTGGTCGGTCCGCAGGTGCGGGCCGGTGGTCGGGGTGTGCCCACCCGTTCCGCCCTGCGGAACGACTGCCCCCAACCCTTGCTGGTCAGCCCCCCGGCGTCTTCGCCGGGTCGGGGCCCGCTGCCGCGGTGGCCTCGTCGTAGATGTCCGGCTCGAGGTAGATCACGCGGGCGATCGGTACCGCCGCACGGATGCGGTCCTCTGCCGCGTTGATCGCCGCCGCGACCTCGGCCGCGGTGTTCTCGTGCCGCAGCTCGACCTTGGCGGCGACGAGCAGCTCCTCCGGGCCGAGGTGCTGCGTGCGCATGTGGATGAGCCGGGTCACCGTCTCGCCGTCGACGACCGCCTCGCGGATCTTCTCGTCGGTCTCGGGCCCTGCCGCCTCGCCGAGCAGCAGCGACTTGGTCTCGGCCGCGAGCACGAGCGCGATCAGGATGAGCAGAATGCCGATGGAGAGGGTGCCGATGCCGTCCCAGACCCCGTTGCCCGTGGCGATGGCGATGCTGACACCGACGAGCGCCAGGACGAGGCCGACGAGCGCTCCGAGATCCTCCAGCAGCACGACGGGCAGCTCGGGCGCCTTGGCACGGCGTACGAACTGGGGCCACGACTGCCTGCCGCGCAGCGCGTTCGACTCCTTGATGGCCGTACGGAAGGAGAAGGCCTCGGCGATGATCGCGAAGACGAGAACGCCGATCGGCCAGTACCAGTCCTCGATCTCGTGCGGGTGCTTGATCTTCTCGTAGCCCTCGTAGATGGCGAACATACCGCCGACCGAGAAGAGCACGATCGAGACGAGGAAGGCGTAGATATAGCGCTCGCGGCCGTAGCCGAAGGGGTGCTCGGGGGTCGCCTCGCGCTTGGCCTTCTTGCCGCCGACCAGCAGCAGTGCCTGGTTGCCCGAGTCCGCGATCGAGTGCACGCCCTCGGCCAGCATCGACGACGAGCCACTGAAGGCGAAGGCCACGAACTTCGCTGCGGCGATGGCCAGGTTGGCGCCCAGCGCCGCGACGATCGCCTTGGTTCCGCCTGATGCACTCATGAGTGCCGAGTGTCCCTTCCGTCGGCCCGACCCGGGAGCTTTGCTGCCCCTTTACTGAGCGGACATTCTTGCAGCCCCGCCAGTGGCCGTCGCGCCGGGCCCGGCCCCGCCCGCTTCCCGGGCCCGCGAGCCCGGCTCAGACCGCCACCGTCGCGCGGAAGAGCGTGCCCCGACCGCTGAGCACGATTTCCTCGCCCGCCGGGACGAAGGCCGACTCGCCCTGCCCGAGGCTCAGTTCCTTCGCCCCCTTCATCCCTTTCATGGCATTCGTGGCCTCCGTAACCCCCGTGTCTCCCGTCTCCCCCGTGCCGCCGGAGCGCAGCAGGGCCGTCCCCGCCGCGCAGAGCAGGATCTGCGGGGCGCCGGACGCGATCCGGCGCGGCTCGGCGCCCTCGGCCAGGACGTACCGCGACAGCCGGAACTCGTCGATCGGAGTCTCGTACGTCTCCTCGCCGTCGACGGCCTCGGGACGCAGCACGCCCGGCGCGGTGGGCTCGAAGCGCACGATGCGCAGCAGTTCCGGTACGTCGATGTGCTTGGGGGTGAGGCCGCAGCGCAGCACATTGTCGGAGTTGGCCATGATCTCGACGCCGAGGCCGCTGAGGTAGGCGTGCGGGACGCCGGCGCCGAGGAAGAGGGCCTCGCCCGGCTGCAGCCGTACGTAGTTGAGGAGCATGGCCGCGATCACGCCCGGGTCGCCGGGGTAGTGGCGGGCGATCGAAGCGTAGGCGGCGTACGCGTCCCGGTGCGGCCCTTCGACGGCGGCGAGCCGTTCGGCGGCCGCGGAGGCCTGGGCCACGGTCTCGGCCATGGCGGTCTTCTCGGCGGAGAGGACGGCGGTGAGTACCTCGCGCAGCGCGTCCGTCTCCGGGTGGGCGTGCAGGATGTCGACGTACGGCTTGAGGGAGTCCACGTCCAGGCCCGCGAGCAGGTCGGCCGCCTCCGTCTCGGGCCGGAAGCCGCACAGCCCGTCGAAGGGCGTGAGCGCGCAGATCAGTTCGGGCTTGTGGTTGGCGTCCTTGTAGTTGCGGTGCGCGGCGTCGGCGGGGACGCCGCGGTCCTCCTCGTCGGCGTAGCCCGCCTTGGCCTGCGCGAGGTCGGGGTGCACCTGGAGAGAGAGCGGGGAGTCGGCCGCGAGGACCTTGAACAGGAACGGAAGCCGGGGTCCGAAGCGGTGGACCGCGGCCTCGCCGAGAACGCCTTCGGGGTCGGCCGCGATCACCTCGGAGAGCGCCACGGGTCCCTCGGCGCGCTCGACCCGCGACGGTGCCCCGGGGTGCGCGCCCATCCACAGCTCGGCCTGCGGCTCGCCGGTCGGCTCGGTGCCGAGCAGCTGCGGGATGGCGGTGGTGGAGCCCCAGGCGTAGGGGCGCACGGTGTTGGCGAGGCGGTCCATGCGGTGCGGTTCCTGACTGTGCGTACGAGAGATGGCCCGGATACGAGAGGTGGCCCGGGTATGGGGAGCGACCCAGGCACGTGGGGTGCCCTGGCGGCGTGCGGTCGCGCCGCGCTACGGCCGGCGGCTGCGACTGCTCATGATCTCTCTCCCGAGGCGAGCGCCAGGTAAACGGCGGCGAAATCCGTGATGGCGAGCAGTTCAGCGGCGGATTCCAGCACACCGCCACCGGACGGCTCCAGCTCGCTGATCGCGGTGTCGTGGCTGAGGGCCAGCTCGCGGGCGGCGGGCGTCGGCGAGTGGTTGCCCAGCAGGGGCTGGTCGCGCAGCAGGACCACGCGCGCGTGCAGCGGCTGGGACTCCTCGACGCGGTCCCGGAAGAAGTCGTCGGGGTCGGCCCCGGCTGCGAAGGCCCCGGCGAGCAGCGTGCCGTGGGCGGTCAGCGCGTCGGGCAGCTCCGCGGCGAGCGCCGGGCGGCCCGCCACGGCCGCGAGGGCGCGCGCGAAGTGCCGTCCCACAGCGCCCGCGAGCGCACCTTCGCTCCAGAGGAGCGGGAGAGTGTCCGCGAGTTCGGCCGCGAGGGTCTTCGCCGGATTGCTGTAGGTGGCGATGGCAGGCCCGCAGCGCTCGGCGGTCCGGTCCAGGCGGTCGGCGACGGACTGTATGGCGGGCTGTGCGGCGGGGAACAGGCCGATCCGGTCGATGAGCACGAGCAGCGGCGTGAGCAGGGCCCACAGCGTCCCCGGCGGTTCGGTGTCCGGCGCGGAGCGCAGGCCGGTCGCCGGGAGCGGCTGGTCCTCGGGCACCTCCTCGTACGACGTGGGGGCGAGGGGTACCACCAGACCGTGCCGGCCGCCGGCCTCGTCGGTGAGCGGGGAGCGGGGCGGGGTCACGGTCACGACGGCGCAACCGCGCCGGTACGCCTGCTCGACGAGCGCGGAGAGGCCGGGTTCTGTGCCGTCCGTGGTGATGACCAGCAGCAGGTCGAGCGGGCCGACCCAGCCGGGCAGTGTCCACAGCAGCGCGCCGGGGGCGGCGAGCGCGCCCGTCGGGCGGATCAGGCTGACGGGGGCGTTGCCGCCCGCGAGGGCGGACAGCAGGTCGGCGATGCAGCCGGTGGTCGGTCCTGAACCGGCGATGTGCAGGGCGCGGGGACGGCCGTCGGGCTTGAGGTCGGCGAGCCCCGACTCGGCGGCGGCGCGGACAGCCGTACGCACCCGGGCCCCGGACTCGGCGACGCCGCGCAGGAGGCCTCGGGTGTCTGCGCGGGCCAGCGCCTCGGGGGCGTCGAGCAACGACTCGTCGAGCATCGTGGGGAGCCTCCGATCGCCGGTGTGGGGCGGTGGTTTCCGGGGTTTCCGGGCGCGGCGTCCGTACTCTGACCGGCTCTCAGGCCGGGCGTCGGGCCTCGTCGACGAGCAGGACCGGGATGCCGTCGCGGATGGGGTAGGCCAGGCCGCAGCCGGCTCCCGTGCACACCAGCTCGTCGGCGGCGGAGTCTGCGGAGGTCTCGCGGAGGGGGGCGTGGCACGCCGGGCAGGCGAGGATCTCCAGGAGACCGGCTTCGAGCGGCATGGGGGATTTCCCTTCGGGTGAGCCCCTCCTGCCCGGAGGGTGGGGAAGGAGTGTTCGGCCTGGCCAGCGTACCGCCGGGCCGCGCCGCGAGCGCGGGGCGGCCCGGCGGTAAACCTTGCCGGGCATCAGTGGTACGGGCGTCGGGCGAGAGGCCCGTACGGACGTCAGGCGCGGACGATGGCGAGGACCTCGTCGCGGACCTTCTCGACGGTGGCCGCGTCCCGCGCCTCGGCGTTCAGGCGCAGCAGCGGCTCGGTGTTGGAGGGGCGGAGGTTGAACCACCAGTCGGCGGTGGAGACCGTGAGCCCGTCCAGCTCGTCGAGCTCGACGCCCGGCCGCCCCTCGTACGCCGCCTTGACGGCCGCGGCCCGGCCCGCCTGGTCGTCGACCGTGCTGTTGATCTCGCCGGAGGAGGCGTAGCGGTCGTACTGCGCCACCAGCGCGGACAGCGGGCCCTCCTGGCCGCCGAGCGCGGCGAGCACGTGCAGCGCGGCCAGCATGCCCGTGTCGGCGTTCCAGAAGTCGCGGAAGTAGTAGTGCGCGGAGTGCTCGCCGCCGAAGATCGCGCCGGTGCGGGCCATCTCCGCCTTGATGAAGGAGTGCCCGACGCGCGTACGGACGGGGGTGCCGCCGTGCTCCTTGACGACCTCGGGGACGGACCAGGAGGTGATGCAGTTGTGGATCACCGTGCCGCTGCCGTGCTTGTCCAGCTCGCGGGCGGCGACCAGGGCCGTGATCGCGGAGGGGCTCACCGGATCGCCGTTCTCGTCCACGACGAAGCAGCGGTCGGCGTCGCCGTCGAAGGCGATGCCGATGTCGGCGCCGGTCTCGCGGACCTTGGCCTGGAGGTCGGTGATGTTCTTCGGGTCGAGGGGGTTGGCCTCGTGGTTGGGGAAGGTGCCGTCCAGCTCGAAGTACATCGGCACGAGATCGACGGGCAGCCCGTCGAAGACGGTGGGGACGGTGTGGCCGCCCATGCCGTTGCCCGCGTCCACGACGACCTTGAGGCGGCGGACGGCGGTGAGGTCGACGAGCGAGCGGAGGTGGGCGGCGTAGTCGGCGAGGACGTCCCTCTGGGTGATCGCGCCCGGGGTCTCCGCGGGCTCCGGCGCCCCGGACCCGGCCCACCCTTCGACGAGGGAGCGGATCTCGGCGAGCCCGGTGTCCTGGCCCACGGGGGCGGCGCCGGCCCGGCACATCTTGATTCCGTTGTACTGCGCGGGGTTGTGGCTGGCGGTGAACATCGCGCCGGGCAGGCCGAGTTGACCGCTCGCGAAGTACAGCTCGTCGGTGGAGCACAGGCCGATCTCGGTCACGTCCACGCCACGGGCGGCCGCACCGCGGGCGAAGGCCCGGGAGAGGCCGGGCGAGGACGGCCGCATGTCATGGCCGACGACGATCGCGGTCGCGCCGGTCACCTGCGCGAACGCGGCGCCGAAGAGCTCTGCGAGCGACTCGTCCCACTGGTCCGGAACCACGCCGCGTACGTCGTAAGCCTTTACGATCTGCGACAAGTCGGGCACGGTGCACGCCTCCTGGAGTTCTGTTGTTCCCCGGTGTGTTCCCCCAGGAAGCACAGTACTCGCAGGGGGTTACGGGCCGGTTCAGGACTCGGGCGAGCGCAGGACGCGGAGGTGGCCTCGGCGGGCGACCTCCATCGGGTCGGCCTCCCGGCCGCCCATGCCGACGCCCCCGCCGCCGGCCGCGCCCGCGGCGCGCTCCTGCGGGCGGGCGGCTTCCCGTACGGCGTTGGCGAGCGCCTCGAGGTCGTCGCCGGTGGGGCGGGCGGGGCCCGAGTCGACGGCGAGGCGTACGACGTCCCAGCCGCGGGGGGCGGTCAGCCGGTCGGAGTGCTCGGCGCACAGGTCGTAGCAGTGCGGTTCTGCGTAGGTGGCGAGCGGCCCGAGGACGGCGGTCGAGTCGGCGTAGACGTACGTCAGTGTCGCAACGGCGGGGCGTCCGCAGGCGGTGCGCGAACAGCGACGTACAGGGCTCACGACGTTGGACGGTACCGCACTCGTGAGCGGGCCGCGACGACTCTCCACGAGCTCACTCCGCCGTGTCGTTCCGGCCTCCATACCCGCCCTGACCTGCGGACAACCGAGCTGACCTGCGGGGAGGCGGGGACCCCGGAATGACGCTGACGATGAATGCGGTCACCACTCGATCCAAATAGTGTCATTCGTCTCGAGATCGGCGGTCTCAAGACCGAACAGATTCGGGCGCAACTATGGCTGGAATGCTCATCTCCCGACATGGCGCGGGGTGCCCGGCCTGGGCATCGAGGGCCTGGGCGGACAGCTACCCTCAGAGGTGATGGACAGCCGCGTACCCCCCCGCCCGCCCGAGCCGCGACCACGACGGCGTGACCGTCACGGACGCGGCATGCGTGGACCGGTCGCCCCGCCTCAGGTGCCGCTTGCGGCCAGCCGGGCGGAGGCCTTCATCGATCTTGTACACGACTCCGTCGACCGGCTGGAGCGGCGCTGGCCGCAGCTGTCGGACGTGGAGTTCACGGTGCGCGAGGTGCCGCCCCCGGACGGCTCCGATCAGGACGGCGGGAGCTCCTGGGACGACGGGACGGTGCCGCTCGGCCGGCTGGTCACCGCGGGCGGGAGCCGGCCCGCGCGGATCGTGATCTACCGGCGGCCCGTCGAGATCCGCACCAAGAGCAGGGACGAGCGCGCGCTGCTCATCCACGAGGTCGTGGTCGAGCAGGTCGCCGAACTGCTGGGCCTGGCGCCCGAGTCCGTCGATCCGCGGTACGGGCAGGACTGACCGGCCGGATCGGACCGGATCCGGGCGGATCGGGCCGGAGCCGGGCGGATCGGGCCGGAGCCGGGCCGGGGCCCGGCTCGGTGGTCCCGCTCAGTCGTTCAGCAGCGACAGGTCCTCGCCCGCGTCCGGAACCGCGACCGTCCCCCGGTCGTCAGGGAGGGTCTGCACCGTAAACATCGGAACGCCACCCTCCGGAAGCTCCAGCATCCGGGAGGCGTGCACGGCCCCGCCGGACTCCCGTACGACCGTGACCGCGAAGCTCCCCTTGACCCCGGACGGGACCGGCGGCGTGACGGAGAGGGTCGTGCCGCCCTTGACCGCGTACGTCTTGCTCGCCGTCGCGCCGCCCGCGGTCCCTGCCGAGGAGACGACCTTCACCTTGGCCGCCTTGCCAGGCGCCACCAGGGAGAGGACCGAGCCCTTGGCCCGGTTGTCGGCCGCGGTGGCGCGCTCCTCGATCGCGGCGGTGGCCGGGATGAACGCCGTCTCCTGCTTGTCGCCCTTGCCGCGGGTGACACGCAGCGCCGCCACGAACGGGACCGGGTCGCTGCCCTCGGCCGGGCTCAGCACCAGCGAGCCGGGCTCGCCCTTGGTGACGTCACCGAGGTCCACGGCCGTCGTCATGCCGCTCTTCGCGTTCAGCGTCTCGTGACCGGCCGGAGTGATCGGCCCGGAGGGCCCCGCGAGCCGCACTGTCAGGTCGGCGTCGTCGTCGCCGGTGGCCATCGCCACCAGCCGTACGGAGGTGGCGTCCTTGGGAATGCCTGGCAGCACGGCGGTTCCGGCGGGGTCGGCAGAGGCCGGCAGCCAGTCGCCGCCGAGCTTGTCGTCGTCGGCCTGTACGGAGGCGCCGACGCGGCCCGCGCGCGCCACGACGTGCAGGGTGACGTTCGCTGTCGGCTCGTCGGTGAGGGTGGAAAGCAGAACCGGGACACTGCTCTTGCCCGGGATCGTGATCTCCTCGCCCGCCGTGGTCTTCAGGAGGCCGTCCTTGCCGTACATCTCGAGGTCCACGACGGCCGCGCCGTCGTCCGGGTTCGTCAGGTGGACGTAGTCCTGGCGCTCCCTCACGGTGCTCGCGCCCGGGAACCAGAACTCGCTGTCCGGCGCAGTGCAGGTCGCACCGAGCACCGCCCGCCCGCTGCCCGCGCCGATCATCGTGGTCTGCTGGGTACTCCAGCCGGGGGCCAGAGCTCCGTCCGCCGTACCGATCAGGGCGGGTGCCTCGGGGTCCGAGGCGGTGGCGGTGACCGGCTTGCCGGGCTCCTTCAGCGCCACGACCGGCTTCTGCGCACCGTCCTTCTGCGCACCGCCCTTCCGCTCCTGGTCCTGCCGCTCGCCGCCGTTCTTCTCCGCGGGCAGGAGTTCCGCACTGCTCTTCTGCGCGGCCGCGCCCGCGACACCCTCCGGCGTAAAGGAGGTGTACGTGGTCTCGGCGAGGTCGGAGGAGGACGGCGCGGGGCAGAGCAGGGCCGAGCGTTCGACGGGCAGCCGGGCCGCGGTGGCCCGGGAGTCGCCGGGGTCCGCGTCGGGGACGGTGAGGGCGGCGAACCCGGTGACGGCTGCCAGCGCCGATGCGGCGCAGATCAGGGACAGGGTCGTGCGGTTCACTGCTGGTCGCTCCCGTCGCGGCGGGGGCCGGGCTCGGTGCCGTCCCCGTACGTCGTGTCGCCGTAGGCCGTTTCGCCGTACGCCGCGTCTCCCTCGCCCTGGCCCTGGGCCGGGTAGACGCCGTCGGCGTAGGGCTGCTGGGCGGCATAGCCGTACGGGTCGGCGTACTGGCCGCCTCCGTACTGGCCGTACTGCCCGGCCTGGGCGTCGTACTGCCCGTCCTGGTAGGCATCGGCGGGATAGGACGCCCCCTGGTACTGGTCCGGATACTGGTCCTGGTAGGTGCCCTGGCCGCCCTGGCCGCCGTACTGCTGGCCGGGATCGGCGTACGCCTGCGGGTCCCACTCCCCATACGGCTGCTGCTGCTGCGGGACGGCGGCGTACGCGTCCTGGTACCCCTCCTGTACGGGCGCGGGCTCCTGCCCGGCCGGCCCAGCGGGCTCCGGCACCGGCGCCCCGTGCCCAGCGGGCACCGGCGCACCCGGCTCGTCCGGCCCCGGTCCACCGTCCGCGCCCTGCCATGCGGCCGGTTCCGCCTGTCCCCCCTGGGTCGCCTGCTCCGCCTCCGCGGCCGCCCGCAGCCTGCGCGCCCGGCGCCCCTCGCCCTCGACAGCCTGTGCGGGCACGGCCGCCGCCTCCTGGTCCGGCATGTCGTCGTCGACGTCCCGCCGCCGCCCCGGCAGCGCCAGCACCAGCACCACGAGCGCGAGCAGCCCCTGCGCCCATACCCAGGCGGTGCGGGTGAACGGCGTCTCGTACGTCAGGTCCAGCCGGCCGCCGCCCGCGGGCAGTTCGAAGCCCTGGGCCCAGTCGTCGACGGTCGTCGGGGTCAGCTGCGTGCCGTCGAGGGTGGCCTGCCAGCCCGGGGCGGCCCGGTCCGCGATCCGCAGAATCCGGCCCTCCTGACCGGCCGGGATGTCGGTGTGCACCTCGACGGGCTCGGCGGCCACCGGCACCGCCTCGACCTCCTGCGCGGTCCCCCCGCCCTGCTCGCCGCCCTCGCCGGACACGATCGTCACGCGCGCGACCTTCTCGTCCACCCGCCACAGCGCGCTGCCGTCCTCCTGGCTGAGCCTGGTCAGCCCCGGCGTCGCGTCCAGCACGCGGCTCATCTCGCGCGGCGCGCCGTCCCGTACGAGCACATAGCGCACGGAGTAGCCACCCAGCTGCCGGGTCTGGTCGGCGCCCGAGCCCGCGACGAGGTTGGCGACGATGCCGGCGAGCCGGGTGTCTCCGCCGCTCGCCACGGCCAGTTCGGCGTCGCCGAGCCGCGCGCCGGAGCCCCGCACGAGCGCGTACGAGACCTCGGCCGCCCGGTCGCCGCCGATGACGAGGGTGCGGGGCTGGTCGCGGGTGCCGCTCTCCTCGGCCACGAACGCGGGCACCTGCACCGGCTCGCGCCGCTCGACCGGGCCGTCGGCGCCGCTGATCATCCAGCCGAACGCGGCGAACAGCGGGGCCGCCGCCGCGGCGAGGGCGACGAGGCCCGCGACCGGCTGCCGCCAGCCGAAGCTCTGCGCCTCGACGCGCTCGCGCGCGCCCTCCGCGCCCACCGCGGCAGCCGCGATCAGCGCGAGGCCGTAGACGAGGGTGGCGGGCCCCGCCCAGCCCGAGCTGTTGGCGAGCGCAGCGAACAGCAGGCCGGTGAGGGCCACGGCCCAGGCGGTGCGGACCGCCCGCTGCCGCTCGGCGCGCAGCAGGGCGGCGAGCGCGGCCAGCACGACTCCGGTCAGCAGCAGCCCGCCCGTGGCCTTCGGGCCGCCGGGGCTGAGCGCCAGCAGGTCGAGCGCGGAGGCGGAGCCGGTGCCGTAATTCAGCCCAACCTCGCGGAAGAAGCCGGAGGGGCTGGTCAGCAGGGACAGCGACCAGGGGGCGAGGACGGCCATCGGCGTCCCGAGCGAGACGGCGAAGCGCAGCACGTACGCCGTCAGGTTGTCCCGCCGGCGGGCGCGGAGTACGAGGAGGGCGACGCCCAGGACGAGGGCGATCAGCCAGACGATGGGCGTGAAGGCGGTGACGAGGGTCAGCAGCAGCGCGTACGCCCAGGCGGCGCGCCAGCTCGGCCGCGTGCCCCCGCTGCCCTGCCGCCTGAGGCGCAGCCCGGTCGCCGCCACGCCCGCGCGCGCGAGCAGCGGCAGCAGCACGGCGAGCATCGCGGTGCCGAGCCTGCCGCCCGCGAGCGCGCCGGTGGCCGCGGGGAGGAAGGCGTATGCGACGCTGCCCCAGGCGCGCAGCAGCCGGGATTCGGTGAGCGGCCGGGATGCGAAGTACGCGGTGAGCCCGGCGAGCGGCACCGAGCAGACGAGCAGCAGCGTGATGGCGAGGCCGGTGCTGCCGAAGAGCAGGCTCGCCAGGGACGCGACCACCGCCAGATAGGGAGGCGCGGACGCGGTGCCGCCGACGCCGACGGGATGCCAGCCGGAGGTGTACGTGTCCCAGAGCGCCGAGGCGTCGGCAGGGGCGGGCAGCAGCGCGCCGCCGGACAGGGCGCCGGGGCCCAGCAGTCCGCGGCAGGCGATGAGCGAGACGAGCAGCAGGACGAGGAAGAGGACCGGGCCCGGTTTGCGCGCGATCCGCTTGAGCCGCGCGAACTGCTCGACCTCCAGGAAGTCCGCGTCGTCGCCGCCGGGCCCCGACTCGACGGCTCCGTGCCGTCCGCCGGACGCCAGTTCGGGCTCGGAGCGCCCGACAAAGTTCCCCGCGACCGACTCCACGGTGGCCCGCAGGGTCGCGCCGGGCGGCGGGAACAGCGGCCGCAGCTCGCTCGCCTCCACCAGGGCTCTGCCGCGTCGCCTGCGCGCGCCGAGGATCCGCCCGGGCCGCAGCAGTACGCCGAAGAGCCCCGCGACCTCGTCCAGCGCCTGCCCCGGCACCTTGCCGACCAGATAGGCGAGGGTGCGCAGCAGGGTGCCGAGGACGAGCCGCAGCAGTACGTACGGCAGCACGGCACCGCGGCTGTTGACGAGCATCGTGTAGACGGCGCCGGCCTTGTCGACGCGGTGCGGGCTGGCGACCGACCGGCCCGCGCAGTCGATGGGGCGGCGCTCGCGGGCGGACGCCTCGGCGTGCCGCACCACGGCGTCGGGGGCGATGAGGACCCGGTGCCCGGCGGCCTGGGCGCGCCAGCACAGGTCGACGTCGTCGCGCATGAGCGGCAGCCGCCGGTCGAAGCCGCCGAGCTCCTCCCACACGTCGCGCCGGATGAGCATGCCAGCGGAGGAGACGGAGAGGACGGGCCTGACCTGGTCGTGCTGGCCCTGGTCCTGCTCGCGCCGCTCGAGGCCGGTCCAGCGGCGGCCGCTGTTGGCGATGGTGACGCCGACTTCGAGCAGCTGCCTGCGGTCGTACCAGCCGCGCAGCTTGGGTCCGACGATGACGGTGGAGGGGCTGGCCTCGACGACGCGCAGCAGCTCGGCGAGCGCGTCCGGCTCGGGGGCGCAGTCGTCGTGCAGCAGCCACAGCCACTGGACCGGCTCGCCGTAAGGCAGGTCCGGCATCTCGTACGCCTCGTCGCGCCAGGTCCGGTTGACGGGGTCCCAGCCGCTGGGCCGCTTCAGATAGGGCAGGTCGTCGGGGGTGAGCACACCGGCGGTGCGGACCGCCTCCTCGACGGCCGTGCCGAAGCTGCTGCGGCGGGCGAGGTGGAGGACCCGCTCGGGCCCGAGGGACTCGGTGAGCAGTGCGGCCGATTCGTCGGCGCTGCCGGTGTCCGCGGCGATGATGTTCTGGACCGGGCGCTCCTGGCCGATGAGTCCGGAGAGCGCCCGGGGCAGCCAGCGGGCGCCGTCGTGGGAGACGAGCACGGCGGTGACGACGTGCCGCGGGAACTCGGGAGCGGCGGCCCCGTAGTGGGCCGTCGGGTGGCTGTGCACGGACATCGAGGTACGGGCCCCTCCGGCCGGGGTACGGGGTCGCCCCCGGAAGACGGCTCTGCTGACTGCGGTCGACGCGCACGGCCCATGGGGGTGTTGGCGCATCGTGGACGGCCACCCACACTAACGGCTCGCCAGGACCCGGCGACCGCCCTGTGGACAGCGGTCCGCCTCCCGTGCGGAGGGCACGGGAGGCGGACCGGGTGGATTTGTCGCGGATTACCGGATGGCCGGCCGAAGGGCCGTCAGACCGCCGCCTTCTTCAGGCGCCGGCGCTCGCGCTCCGACAGACCGCCCCAGATGCCGAACCGCTCGTCGTTGGCGAGGGCGTACTCGAGGCACTCGGAGCGGACTTCGCAGGCCAGGCAGACCTTCTTCGCCTCGCGGGTGGATCCGCCCTTCTCCGGAAAGAACGACTCGGGATCGGTCTGGGCGCACAGTGCGCGCTCCTGCCATCCGAGCTCCTCGTCCGCCTCCTCGACCAGCAGTTGCTGGAACAGCTCGGTCATGTGCGCCCCTCGTCAGTCTTTACGTCCCCGTGATGCTGCCGTTACCGATGCCCTGTTCAGTCACGATGGGCGGTGAACGACACGAGTGAAATTACAAGTGTGCGGATCCAGGCCAGTCAAGCCGAGATCTGCTATTGGGGCCCTTATTCACTCTGCGGAACCAAGGCCATGCGGAAAGTGTGCCAATCGTCATAAACCATGACAGCACCGCAGGCCCTCATCCGCGGTCCACGTCCTCACACATAGGGACGCGAGCATCGCCCATCCCGTTGCGATCCGATCACGGAAGCGAAGCGGATCACAGTGTGATCACGAGACGGCAACGGCGTTTGCGGGTACGACTGCTGAGCGGTCGCCGAGCGATTGGTGCGCCACCTCTCCGCGGCCAGAGCTGAACAAACCTTTCAGCGGGCACAGCAACCGGATGAGGTGAATCATTGCCGCCGAATCGGGCACCAAGTTGACACGGCGGGGCCGAACCGCTCCACTTAAGGGCATGCCAGTGACCCACGCGCCCTTCGGGACCCGCCCTCGCACTCTCTGCGATGCCGCGGCCCGCTGCGCCGTGCAGGCTCACTGTCGCTGTTCCAGCTGTTGATGCCACCGCGCTCCAGCTATCTGTGCCCAAGCACTTCTGCCGAGGAAACCTTCCGCACATGAACAGCGACGTCCAGATCGCCGGCGACCCGCTCGCCATCCCCCACCTCCTGCCGCCCGCCCCCGTACACCCGGCCACCGTCGCCGAGTTCGCGGGCCTGGCCCGTACGATCGCCGCGGACCGCGCGAGCTGGGCGCACCTCGTCCAGTACGACGCCACCAGCCGCTGGTACCACCGGCTGCGCACCGGGCCCGGTTACGAGGTCTGGCTGCTCAGCTGGGTGCCGGGCCAGGGCAGCGGGCTGCACGACCACGGGCGCTCCTCCGGCGTACTGACCGTCCTCGAGGGCGAGTTGACCGAGCACACCGAGCGCGGCCCCCGCTCGCTCGGGTCCGGCGCGCAGCGCGTCTTCGCGCCCGGATATGTGCACGAGGTGGTCAACGACGCGCTGACTCCCGCCGTCAGCCTGCACATCTACTTCCCGGGCCTGACCGAGATGACGATGCACGCGGCTGGGGGCTCCCACGCACATTGCCAGGGGAGCTCGCCCAGTGCTCTGGAGACCGTCTCCGGCTGACACCCCCGCCCGTCACCCACCGCCACCCTCAACGGAAGCCTTCGGCTGACAGACTGTCCCCATGCGCATTGTGGTTCTGGCCGGCGGCATCGGCGGCGCCCGCTTCCTCCGCGGTCTCAAGTCGGCCGCCGGGGACGCGGACATCACGGTCATCGGCAACACCGGTGACGACATCCATCTCTTCGGGCTCAAGGTCTGCCCCGACCTCGACACCGTGATGTACACGCTCGGCGGCGGCATTCACGAGGAACAGGGCTGGGGGCGCGCCGACGAGACCTTCACCGTGAAGGAAGAGCTCGCGGCCTACGGCGTCGGCCCCGAGTGGTTCGGGCTCGGCGACCGCGACTTCGCGACGCACATCGTCCGTACGCAGATGATCGGCGCGGGCTATCCGCTCAGCGCGGTCACCGAGGCGCTGTGCGCGCGCTGGCAGCCGGGGGTGCGGCTGCTGCCGATGACGGACGACCGCGTCGAGACTCACGTGGCCGTCACTCTGCCCGACAGCGGCTCCGCCGAGGGCCCGGGCGAGCGCAAGGCCATCCACTTCCAGGAGTACTGGGTGCGGCTGCGCGCGTCCGTGCCCGCGCACGCGGTCGTGCCCGTCGGCGCGGACCAGGCCAAGCCCGCCCCCGGCGTGCTCGAGGCCATCGCCGACGCGGATGTCGTCCTCTTCCCGCCGTCCAACCCGGTCGTCAGCATCGGGACCATCCTCGCCGTACCCGGCATCCGCGAGGCCATCGCCGACGCCGGGGTGCCGGTCGTGGGCCTCTCCCCCATCGTCGGGAACGCCCCCGTGCGGGGCATGGCCGACAAGGTGCTCGCCGCGGTGGGGGTCGAGGCGACGGCCGCCGCCGTCGCCCAGCACTACGGGTCCGGGCTGCTCGACGGCTGGCTCGTCGACACGGTGGACGCCGGCGCCGTGGACGAGGTCGAGTCGGCGGGCATCCGCTGCCGGGCCGTACCGCTGATGATGACGGACGTCGAGGCCGCGGCCCGGATGGCGGCCGAGGCGCTCGCGCTCGCCGAGGAGGTACGGGCGTGACGGGGGTTGGTGCGGCGGACGTGCCGTCGTATCAGGTGTGGGCGCTGCCCGGGTTCCCTGAGGTGGCGTCCGGGGACGACCTGGCCAAGCTCATCGCCGACGCGGCCACCGCGCACGGCCTGCCCGGGCTGGCGCACGGCGACGTCCTGCTCGTCACCTCGAAGATCGTCAGCAAGGCGGAGGGGCGGATCGTCGAGGCCCGGGACCGCGAGGCGGCGATCGACGCCGAGGCCGTACGGGTCGTGGCGCGGCGCGGGCCGCTGCGGATCGTCGAGACCCGGCACGGCTTCGTCATGGCGGCGGCCGGGGTCGACGCGTCCAACACCCCTGCGGGGACCGTGCTGTTGCTGCCGGAGGACCCGGACGAGTCGGCGCGGCGGATCCGGGACGGCGTACGGGACGCGCTCGGCGTGGACGTCGGGGTCGTGGTCACGGACACGTTCGGGCGGCCCTGGCGCAACGGGCTGACGGACGTCGCCATCGGCGCGTCGGGGGTGCGCGTGCTCGACGACCTGCGGGGCGGAACGGACGCGCACGGCAATCCGCTGAGCGCGACCGTCGTCGCGACCGCCGACGAGCTGGCCGCGGCCGGGGACCTGGTGAAGGGCAAGGCCGCGGGGCTGCCGGTCGCTGTGTTGCGCGGCCTGCCGCACCTCGTGGAGGAGGACGCCCAGGGCGCGCGGGCCGTGGTGCGCACCCCCGCGGACGACATGTTCCGGCTCGGAACCTCGGAGGCCGTACGGGAAGCGGTGACACTGCGGCGTACGGTCCGGGAGTTCACGGACGAGCCGGTGGACGCGGCCGCGGTACGGCGCGCGGTCGCGGCCGCGGTGACGGCGCCCGCGCCGCACCACACGACGCCGTGGCGGTTCGTCCTGCTGGAGTCGCCGGAGTCGCGGGAGCGGCTGCTCGACGCGATGCGGGACGCGTGGGTCGCGGACCTGCGCGGGGACGGCTTCTCGGAGGAGAACATCGCGAAGCGGGTGCGCCGGGGCGATGTGCTGCGGAACGCGCCGTATCTGGTGGTGCCGTGTCTGGTCATGGACGGCTCGCACACGTATCGCGACGAGCGGCGCAACGCGGCCGAGCGGGAGATGTTCGTGGTCACGGCGGGAGCCGGGGTGCAGAACCTGCTGGTTGCGCTGGCGGGCGAGCGGCTGGGCTCGGCGTGGGTGTCGTCGACGATGTTCTGCCGCGATGTGGTGCGGGAGGTGCTGGGGCTTCCCGGCGACTGGGATCCGATGGGGGCGGTGGCGGTCGGGCATCCGGCCGCTGCGCCGAAGGCGCGGGCCGCGCGGAATGCCGACGCGTTCGTGGAGGTTCGGTAGCGCCTCCCGCTGTGGGGGGCGGCGGCTGACCGTCGTCTCGGCTACAGGACGCTGATGTCCTTCGGCGCGAAGCGTGGGGCGCGGCGGGGTGGGGTGCGGCCGGACAGGAGGATCAGGCGGCAGGCGCGGTGGCGCTGGCCGTCGCCCTGCTCGGCGTACGGGGCCAGCAGCTCCAGCATCCGTTCGTCGTCCGCACCGCGCTCACCCGTCAGCGCGTAGCCGACGATCTTCGGCACGTGCAGGTCGCCGACCGTGATCGCGTCGGCGGCGCCGTTGCTGCGCTGGAGCGTCTCGGCGGCCGTCCAGGGGCCGATGCCCGGGATCAACTGGAGCCGTGCCAGGGCGTCGGGGAGGTTCATGGCCGTGGCCTCCTCGAGGCGGCGGGCCACGCGCGCGGCGCGGACGATCGTCGCCGCGCGCTTGCCGTCGACGCCCGCGCGGTGCCACTCCCAGGACGGGAGCATGGCCAGGCCGCGCGCGTCGGGCATCACGTACAGCCGGTCGAGCGGGCCCGGGGCGGGCTCGCCGTGGCGCTGGAGGAGCAGCCGCCACGCGCGGTACGCCTCGTCGCTCGTGACCTTCTGCTCCAGGATCGCCGGCACGAGGGATTCGAGGACCAGGCCGGTGCGGGTGAGCCGAAGGCCGGGGCAGCGGCGCTGCATCTCGTGCACCAGGCGGTGGCGCGGGGTGAGGGCCGACGGGTCGTCGTCAACGCCGAGCAGCGTGGGCAGGCGGTCGAGCATCCAGTCGCCGCCCGGCCCCCAGGCCTCCGCCTCGACCTCCCCGCAGCGGACGGCCAGGCGCAGGGTGCCGGGCCCCGCAGGCGTACGGCTCGCCCGCCAGACCGAGCCGTCGGGCGTGACGCGGAAGGCCGGGTCGCCGGGGCCGCGGCGCAGCGGACCGACCGTCAGGCCGAGGTCGAGGGCGCCCGGCGGCGTCCAGCGTCGGCACCGGGACGCGGTCGGCGTCTGCCGCGGCCGCGGAACAGCCGCGGGCACCTGCGAGGCCCCGCCGCGCACGGCGGTCCGGGTCGCGCGATGGGCTCGTCGGTTCACGGGGGCCTTCCTCCAGTCGCCTACGAGCCTAGGGCCAATGCCGGTGACTTAGCGAGCCGTTCGAGGCTCTGACGTGCGCAAACATCGCTTCTGAGCGCATTCCACGGGATGGCGGACAGCCGCCGACGAGACGACCCGCGACCCGCTACTCGTCCGACGAGAAGCGGATCGACCGCTCGGCGATCCGCGCCCCGCACCAGACCCGCACACCGTCCCGCAGCTCGTTGTCCGCGCCGATCACGGCCCCGTCGCCGATCACCGCGCCCGCCAGAACCGTACGGGCGCCGATGTGGGCGCGCGCTCCGATGAGGGAGTCGTGGATCTGCGCGCCGGGTTCGACGACCGCGCCTTCCAGGACCGTGCTGCCCTCGATCCGCGCGCCCTCGCCGATGACGGCGCCCGCGCCGACCACCGTGCCGCCGGTCAGCTTCGCGTCGCTCGCCACCTCCGCGCCGTCGAGGACGAGCCGGTCGCCGCAGCGGCCCGGGACCGCGGGCGACGGCGCGCGGCCGAGGACGAGGTCGGCCGAGCCGCGGACGAAGGCCTGCGGGGTGCCGAGGTCGAGCCAGTACGTGGAGTCGACCATGCCCTGGAGGTGGGCGCCCGAGGCGAGCAGTCCGGGGAAGGTCTCGCGCTCGACGGAGACGGGGCGACCGGCCGGGATCGCGTCGATGACGGAGCGGTTGAAGACGTACGCGCCCGCGTTGATCTGGTCGGTGACGATCTCCTCGGGCGTCTGCGGCTTCTCCAGGAAGGCCGTGACCCGGCCGTCGTCGTCGGTCGGTACGAGGCCGAAGGCACGCGGGTCCTCGACGCGCGTCAGGTGCAGCGAGACGTCCGCGCCGCAGGACGCGTGGGTGTCGACCAGGGCGCGGATGTCGAGTCCCGTGAGGATGTCGCCGTTGAAGATGAGCACCGGCTCGTCGGGGCCCGAGTGGAGGTGCGAGGCGACGTTGCGGATCGCGCCGCCCGTGCCGAGCGGCTCCCGCTCGGTGACGTACTCCAGGTGCAGCCCGAGCGAGGAGCCGTCGCCGAAGTACGGCTCGAACACCTCGGCGAGGTACGACGTGGCGAGCACGATGTGCTCGACACCGGCCGCCCTGGCGCGCGCCAACTGGTGGGTGAGAAACGGCACGCCGGCCGCCGGGACCATGGGTTTGGGCGTGTGCACCGTCAGCGGGCGCAGCCGCGTACCCTTGCCGCCCACCAGGAGGATCGCTTCTGTCACCTTGTCTTCTCTGCTTCCTGCCGGGGCCGGTCGTGGTCGGCGGCCAGTGTATGCAGACGGCGGACGGCCGACGTGGACTGACGCAAGCCCCCACGGACGCGGCCCCGGCATCGGCGGCTCAGCGTGCCGACGGCTCAGCGGCTCAGCGTCCCTGGAGCTTGGCCGAGGACCAACGCGCCGCGCCCAGCTTGCCGTAGAGGCGGGCTCCCGGGCAGTCCGTGACGAATCCGTCCCGGTGTCCGGAGATGACGTTGAGCTGGACGTTGGCTCCCTTTCTGTACTTGTTGCTCCCGCCCGAGACGAGTGTGACCTTGCCGCGTGGATTGATGCCGAACAGCCCGAGTTTCCAGGCGGTGAGGCGGGCGACGGCGCCGACCGCGGCGGTCGGCGGCTCGGATCTCGAATACGTCCCGAGAACGGCGATGCCCATGCTGTTGGTGTTGAAACCGAGCGTGTGTGCGCCCATGACGGGTCTGGCCACGCCACCGGCGCGCCCCTCGTAGATGGTTCCGCACTTGTCGACCACGAAGTTGTAGCCGAAGTCGCGCCAGCCGCTGCTCTTGACGTGGAAGCGGTAGATGCCGCGCAGGATCGACGGGACCTGCCTGCAGGTGTAGTTGTTTCCGGTCGCGCTGTGGTGGACGAAGGCGGCCTTGACCGTCTTGGTGTAGAGGAACTGCCGCTCGCGCAGCTTCTCGTCGGCGCCCCAGCCCGCCCGGGTGACGATGCGCGGCCGCGGGCCGATGTACGGCCGGGCCGCAGCGGAGCCGCCGGAACCCGTCACCTCATCCGCTTCCGCAGCCGTCGCCTCCTTGCCGAGGGCTGTGATCTCGGCGGCGCCCAGCGGGGCGAACTCGGCGTTGACTGCGGAGCTCGCGGACTCCTCGGGGGACAAGGAGGTCCGGCTCTTGGGGTTCTCGTCCTCGGGATCGTCACCGGGGTTGACGAGTTCGATGCGCAGGCCGCGCGGAAGTCCGCCGGGGCTGGTCCGACCGTGTGAACCCTCGGCCAGAGCCCGTACCTGTACGCCGATGGAGTCGCCGACCCACAGCGGGGCGGTGCTGCCGCGCGCCCGCCCGGACCGCCGGTCGGGCGAGCCGGGGTCGGGCAGGTCGTCGTTGTGGGTCTGGATGTCCTGCCAGGGCGACCACTTGCCCGTACCGGCGTTTCGGGTACGGACCTGGGCCCGGCCGTGGAATTCGGTGGCGGCGTCGTCCCAGACGATGCCGACGAGGGAGAAGGGTTTGACGTCCCGTGCGGCGAGTCCTGCCGCGGCGGAACGCCGGGGTACGGCGCGGGCGGAGGTCTTCAGCGGTTCGAGCGGCAGCGACTGGGTGCTGCCGGAGACTTGGGGGGTGGGGGCGGCGGGGTTGGGGTGTGCGGCGGTCGCTCCGGAGGGCAGGGCAAGCGGAAGCGCGAGTGCGGCCGTGCAGGCCACGCCGATCGAGGAAGCAAGAAGTGCACGCATAAATACGATCGTGACCTTGCTACGACATCTATGTCTATTCGTGACATGACGGTCAGTCGGCCGAACCGGTGCCCCAAAGGTGTACACCCGCCCGGCCCAGCGCGGCCCGGACGCGTACGCTTGCGCGGGTGAATGCCACCGACCGCACCCCTGCCGACCTGCTGCGATCCGCACTCGCCGCGGACCCGGCCCGCCCCCTGGTCACCTTCTACGACGACGCAACCGGGGAACGCGTCGAACTCTCCGTGGCCACCTTCGCCAATTGGGTGGCGAAGACCGCCAACCTGCTGCAGGGCGACCTCGCCGCCGAGCCCGGCGACCGGCTGGCGCTGCTGCTGCCCGCCCACTGGCAGACGGCGGTCTGGGTGCTCGCCTGCTCCTCCACCGGAGTCGTCGCGGACCTCGGAGGGGACCCCGCGCCGGCCGACCTGGTCGTCAGCGGCCCCGACCCGGACACGCTGGAGAGGGCGCGGGCCTGCGGCGGCGAGCGCGTGGCGCTCAGCCTGCGCCCGCTGGGTGTCCGCTTCCCGCAGGTCCCGCAGGGCTTCCTCGACTACGCCGTCGAGGTGCCGAGCCAGGGCGACCGCTTCGCGCCGTACGCCCCGGTGGACCCGGACGCGCCCGCGCTGGCCTTCGCGGGCGGCGAGCAGCTCACGGGTGCCGAGGTGGTGGAGCGGGCGCGCGCCGACGCGGCGGCCCGCGGCCTCACCCCCGTGTCCCGGCTGCTGTCCGGCCTGCCGTACGACACCTGGGACGGGCTCTCTGCCGGACTGCTGGCCCCGCTGGCGTCCGGCGGCTCCGTGGTGCTGTGCCGCCACCTCGAACAGATCGGCGCCGAGGCACTCGACCAGCGGCGGGAGAGCGAACGGGTCACCGTGACCGCGATCTGACGGGTCTTTTACGGGGTCGGCGCGATGATGGCGTACGTACAACCATGCGAGGGGTTCGGCGGTCTGCTCCTTATGACCCGGGGAGGGGACCCGCGCGGCGTGACGCCGCCTGACTCCATGAGAGATGGACGCACACGTGACCGAGAGCGCTGGCACGCCCGACGGCCCGGAGGATGACGGATCCGAGAGCTCTTCCGAGCACGGTCGCAGAAGGCACTGGCTGCGCTGGGGGGCGCTGGGCGCTTCCGTGGTGGTCCTGGCGGCGGCCGGGGCGGGCTGGATGCTCTACCAGAAGCTCGAGGGCAACATCACGACCGACACGGGCACGGCCGCCGAGCTGAAGCGGTACGAGGCCGAGCGGCCCGCCGCGTTGGTGCACGACGCCGAGAACATCCTGCTCATCGGCTCCGACAGCCGCGCCGACAAGAACGCCGCGTACGGCAGGGACAGCGGCACCCAGCGCTCGGACACCGCGATCCTGCTGCACCTCGCGGCCGACCGGAAGAGCGCCACGGCGGTGAGCATCCCTCGCGACCTGATGACGGACGTGCCGCGCTGCCGCAAGCCGGGCGGGCAGGAGAGCCAGGCGCGGTTCGCCCAGTTCAACTCGGCGTTCGAGCAGGGCGGCGCGGCCTGCACGATCCGCACGGTCGAGAACCTCACCGGCATCCGCATCGACCACCACATGATCGTGGACTTCACCGGTTTCAAGCGGATGGTGAACGCGGTGCACGGCGTGGAGGTCTGCCTGAAGGAGCCGATAAAGGACGAAGAGGCACATCTCGAACTGCCCGCGGGCCGGCAGAAGCTGAACGGCGAGCAGGCGCTGGGGTACGTACGCGCCCGCTACAGCCTGGGCAACGGCAGCGACACCGAGCGGATGGGCCGGCAACAGCAGTTCCTCGGCGCGCTGGTGAAGAAGGTGCAGAGCAACGGCGTCCTGCTCAACCCGACCCGGCTCTACCCGGTGCTGGACGCCGCGACCTCCTCGCTCACCACGGACTCCGGCCTGGACTCGCTGCGGGAGCTGTACGAGCTGGTGCGCAGTCTGCGCGGCATTCCCACGGAGAAGGTGCAGTTCCTGACCGTCCCGCGGCGCCCGTACTCGCTCAACGCGAATCGGGACGAACTCGTACAACCCGACGCGGCCCAGCTGTTCAACCTGCTGCGCAACGACCTCGGCGTGACCGTGTCCGCCGAGCCCCGGGAGGCCGAGGCCGAGGGCACGGCGCCGCCGGACAACGAGCCGGAGGCGATGGGCAGGGACCGAAAGCCCGACGCGGCCGAGCCGAGCGGTGAACCAACCGGCCAGGCACCCACGTACAAAGGAACGACGGCCGCAAACGGCATGTGTGCATAAACGGCACAAAAGGGGCGCGGTCCGACTCGAAGGTATCGGGTGTATTGCCCAGTTGTAGGGGAGGGGAATTTGTCACCGGCGTGGCTTGGCGCTGAACTGGGCGGATAGTGTGAGCGATCCCGTGTCACCGACGGAGGATGCAGGCAACCGTGGACGCGCAAGGACGTGGGCGGGCGGGCGACATCGACCCCGCGGACCAGTGGGTGTTCAACCCGGACACCGGCGACTACGAGCTGCGACTGGGTCATTCCGCTGAGCAGCCGTCTGCTCCCACGCAGCGCAGAGCTGCGTCACGGCGGACGACGGCCGTCTCGGGGACCGAGGCCCCGCCCGAGGAGCCCACGCGCCGCCGCAGGGCCGTCCCCCCGCAGCGCGGCCGGCGCGGCGCCCAGCCCAGCCGCCGCAGGCCCAAGCCCAAGGCGTCGGGCAGGAAGAAGGCGCTGTACTGGACCGGGGGCGTGATGGCCGTCGTGCTCATCGCCGGGACCGCCGGGGCCGTTTACCTGTACCAGCACCTCAACGGCAATATCAGCAAGGTCGACGTGGGGGACGCGGGAGCAGCCAGCGACGGACCGCTGAACGTTCTCGTCATCGGCACCGACGTCCGTACCGGCAAGGGCAACGAGGGCTACGGGGACAGGGGCAGCGTCGGCCACGCCGACACCACGATCCTCTTCCACGTCTCGAAGGACCGCAGCAACGCCACGGCCCTGAGCATCCCGCGCGACCTCATCACCGACATCCCCGACTGCGAGACCAAGCAGGAGGACGGGTCGACCAAGAACATTCCCGGCACACCGCAGACCCGGTTCAACAACAGCCTCGGCCAGGATGGCCGCGACCCGGGCTGCACCATGCGCACGGTCAAGAAGCTGACCGGCCTGCCGGTGCACCACTTCATGATGGCCGACTTCAACGCGGTGAAGACGCTGTCCTCCGCGGTCGGTGGCGTCGACGTGTGCCTGGGCAAGGACATCAACGACCCGGACTCCCACCTGAAGCTCTCCAAGGGCCACCACACCGTCCAGGGCGAGCAGGCCCTGGCCTTCGTACGGACCCGCCACTCCGTCGGCCTCGGCGGCGACTTGAGCCGGATCGAGATCCAGCAGCAGTTCCTCAGCTCGATGATCCGGAAGATGAAGTCCAACGACACCCTGACCGACCCGGGCAAGCTGCTCGACCTGGCCGAGGCCGCCACCAAGGCCCTGACGGTCGACTCGCGCATAGCCGACCTCAACGATCTGCGGAAGCTCGCCCAGGACATCGGCCGGGTCAACACCAAGAACATCTCGTTCGCGACCATCCCCGTGCTCGACAACCCGGCGGAGAACGTCCCGAGCACGGTCGTGCTCAACGAGAAACCGGCCCAGCAGCTCTTCTCCATGATCCAGGAGGACACCTCGCTCACCGAGGTGAAGAAGCAGGCGAAGGCCAAGGAGCAGGCCAAGCTGAAGGGCCCGAAGGCCGATCCTTGGGAGGTGCGGGTCGAGGTCCTCAACGGCGGGGGGCCGTTCGGGGCCGCGCAGGACACCGTCGACTGGCTGCAGAACAGCGAGAACGTGCTGAAGTCGAGCAATGGCGGAAACGCAACAGGACCGAAACAGAAGAAGACCACACTGACCTACGCGCCGAACCAGGCTGACCAGGCGCGCCGGCTCGCGGACATGATGGGCCTGCCCGCGTCCGCACTGAAGCCGGGCACCGAGGACGCCGAGCCGAAGGCCGCCATGACGCTCACCCTCGGCGCGGACTTCAAGGGAGCGGGCACGCCGCTGACCGGTCCGGCGAAGGCGCCGGAAGAGGTCCAGAAGGTCAACGCGGACAAACAGGTCTGCGCAAAGTAAACCCGCCCGCTCTTCGGGCCGTCCGTTAGAGCAAGACCGTATGAACGGGGGAGGCCCGATGCGGCAGGACAGCGTTCGCGTACCCAGGGCGCGCGGCAGCGCCCCCGAGGCGCAGGACCTGGGCTGGGACGACAGCCTGTACGGGAGGGACCCCGGCGCGCGGGAGCCTTCGCCCGGCGGCAGCGGTCTCCGCCGCGGCGGGCCCAAGCAGCGCGGCGAGCGTGGCGCTCCGCGCGGCAAGCGCCGGATACTGCGCTGGTTCGCCACCGTGGTGTCGCTGCTGATACTCGGCACGGCGGGCGCCGGATACCTCTACTACATGCACCTCAATGGCAATCTCGGCAAGGACGACCTCAACCTCGGGGACAGCAAGCTCGACAAGAGCTCGCCGAACGCCGCGGGCCAGACCCCGCTGAACATCCTGCTCCTCGGCTCCGACAGCCGTAGCTCCAAGGAGAACGTGCGGCTCGGCGGGGCCAGGGCCGACCGGGACCGTAAGCCCCTCGCCGATGTGCAGATGCTGCTGCACGTCTCCGCCGACCGCAGCAACATGTCGGTGATCAGCGTGCCGCGCGACACCCGGGTGACCATCCCCAAGTGCACCGACACCGACGACGGCGCGGTCTACCCGGAGAAGAGCGCGACCATCAACTCCAGCCTCCAGAACGGCGGTCCGGGCTGCTCGGTCGCCACCTGGGAGGAGCTGACCGGCATCCCGGTCGACCACTTCATGATGATCGACTTCGCGGGTGTGGTGGACATGGCCGACGCGGTCGGCGGCGTCCCGGTCTGCGTCGACAACAACGTGTACGACTCCAAGTCCGGGCTGCGGCTCAGGAAGGGCGAGTCGGTCATCAAGGGCGAGCAGGCCCTGCAGTGGCTGCGCACCCGGCACGGCTTCGAGGACGGCAGCGACATCGGCCGGGCCAAGGCCCAGCACATGTACATGAACGCGATGGTCCGGCAGCTCAAGGCGGGTACGAAGCTCACCGATCCGGGGAAGCTCAACGGGCTCGCCGAGGCGGCGACCAAGGCGCTCACCGTCGACAAGGGCCTCGGCACGGTGAAGAAGCTCTACGACCTCGGCAACGACCTCAAGCGGGTGCCGACGGGACGGATCACCATGGCGACCATGCCCTGGGTGCCCGACCCCGACAATGCCGCGCACATCATCCCGAAGCCGGGCGATGCGGAAAAAGTCTTCTCGATGGTGCGCAACGACACTGCCCTCGACGGCAAGGACAAGAAGAAGGCCGCGAAGAAGAGCCCGAAGCCCAGCGACCCTGCCGCGCCGAAGGCCGAGATCCCGGTCACCGTCCAGAACGGTACGGGTACCGCGACGCAGGCCCCCGTGACCGGCCGCGCAGCCCTCATCGCCGACCGGCTCTCCCAGCTCGGCTTCACCCAGGCCGCCACCGACACGACCCCCAAGTCACGGGCGGACACCACGGTTTCGTACCCGGAGGAGTCGCTGCGCGGTGACGCGCTCGCGGTGGCCAAGGCGCTCGGCCTGCCCGAGAGCGCGGTCCGGCACTCCTCGTCGGTGACGGGGATCACTCTCGTGATCGGCGCGGACTGGCGGGACGGTACGGCCTATCCGAAGTCGGCGGGGTCCGGGGGCAAGGACGACAACAAGGCGCCGGACAGCGCGGACGCGCTCAACGGCGACGACAAGTCGGCCTGCATGAAGGTGAACCCGGCGAACGTCTGGTAGCGGCGGCCCCGCTGGTCGCCACCGCCCCGCGCCCAGCGGGGTGGGGCGACCGGCCCCGGGCGCCCCGCGCGGCCACGGCCCGCTAGCGGGCCAGTACCGCCGGGCGGCGGCTGGCGATGACCTTCTTCGCCAGGGACCGCGGGCTGGTCAGGAAGCCCCAGCCCCACGACATGTGCATCGTGACGAGGGCCACCGGGATCCGCAGCCGCGCCTTCACCGGCAGGCCCCGGCCCGCCGGGACCGAGCCCGCGGCGATCGCCGCGAGGTAGCCGGCCGGGACGGCGAACGCCCACGGCGTGACCGCCGCGCCCACCACCAGGCCCGCGGTTATGGCGGCCAGCGCGGTCGGCGGGGCGAGGTAGCGGAGGTTGATCGAGCCCTCGTGGTAGCGGGCGACGACGTGCCGCCAACGCCCGTAGTCCTTGTACTGCTTGGCGAGGGCGCGCACGGTCGGCCGCGGCCGGTAGGACACCTTCAGCTCGGGCGAGAACCAGATCAGACCGCCCGCCTCGCGGATCCGGAAGTTCAGCTCCCAGTCCTGGGCGCGGATGAATTCCTCGTTGTAGCCGCCCTGCTGCTCCAGCGCCTCGCGCCGGAAGACGCCCAGGTACACGGTCTCTGCGGGGCCCGCCTCGCCGCCGGTGTGGAAGGCCGCGTTGCCCACGCCGATCTTCGAGGTCATGGCGGCGGCGACGGCCCGCTCCCAGTCGTTCTCGCCCTCGGCGTGCATGATGCCGCCGACGTTCTGCGCGCCCGTTTCGTCCAGCAGCCGCACAGCCGTGGCGATGTAGTCGGGCGAGAGCATCCCGTGCCCGTCGACGCGCACCACGACCGGGTGCCGGGACGCCTTGATCGCCGCGTTGAGGGCGGCGGGCGTACGGCCGGTGGGGTTCGGCACCGTGTGCACGCGCGCGTCCTCCCGTACGAGCTCGGCGGCGATCTCGTCCGTACGGTCCGTGGACGGGCCGAGGGCGATCACCACCTCCAGCTCGCCCGCGTACTCCTGCTCCAGGATGTGGCGGACCGAAGTGCGCAGATGCCGTTCCTCGTTGAGCACCGGCATGATCACGGAGACCGCGGGTGGCGTCGATCGGGATGCGGGCAAGGGTTTTCCTCGGGGGTACGGCCCGTGGCGGAACCACTGTCGACAGCTGTGCGCCCCGGGAGATTGCAGTACGGGAGCTCACGTTACCGCGAACGGAGGACACGGCTGTACGCGGCCGAGTGCAGCCCGGCCGCGGGCGGCGTGGGACCTCGGACCCGGAGCGAACGGCCCCTAGCGTGGCGCAGGTCACTTCCCAGAGTTTCGCCTGGGCGGGGGTCCCCCCGGCGAAGCCAGGGGAAGTACCCCCAGCCCCTGCGGAGGAGTCCTACTGGTGACCGCACCGGCCCCCTCATCCCGGTCGCAGCCCCGCACTCGCCGCCCGCGCCGCACCCCGAAATCCCGCCCCCGCTGGGGACTGCGGTGCGCGGCCTGCCTCTCCGCACTCCTGCTGGCGGCCGCGGGCAGCGGGCACGCGGTGGTCTCCGGGCTCGACACCGCCATCGGCCGGATCGATCCCTTCGAAGGGCTGAACGACCGCCCCAGGGGCAGCGACGGGCAGAACTTCCTGCTCGTCGGCACCGACGGCAGGGAGAAGCTCACCCAGCAGCAGCGGAAGCGGTACCACCTCGGCGGCGCCCCCTGCCACTGCACCGACACGATCATGCTGGTGCACCTGTCGGGCGACCGGCGCCGGGCCAGCGTCCTCAGCATCCCGCGCGACTCGTACGTCCAGCTGCCCGCGCACACCGACCGGACGACCGGCGAGCGGCTCCCCGCCAGGCCCGGCAAGATCAACGCCGCGTACGCACACGGCGGTCCGCAGCTGACCGTGCGCACCGTCGAGGAGATGACAGGCCTGCACATCGACCACTACCTCGAAGTGGACTTCGTCAGCTTCATGAAGACCGTCGACGTCGTCGGCGGGGTCGACATCTGCTCGGTGCGGCCGATGCGGGACCGCTACACCGGCCTCGACCTGCCCGTCGGCACCAGCAGGCTGAACGGCGGCGAGGCCCTGCAGTACGTACGCTCCCGGCACATCGACGGCGCCTCCGACCTCGGCCGGATGCAGCGCCAGCAGCGCTTCCTCGCCGCGCTCGTGCACCGGGTGGCCGACGGCGGCGTGCTCATCAACCCGGTGAAGTTCAACCGGGTCGCGACTACCCTCCTCGGCTCGGTGCGCGCGGACCGCGGCTTCGGCACGGACGAGATGGTGGACCTGGGCCGGGCGATGCGGCACTTCAAGCCGTCCTCGTCGGAGTTCGTCTCGGTGCCGGTCGCCGACCCCAGCTATCCGGTGCCGGGCCTCGGCTCGACCGTGATGTGGGACAGGGAGAAGGCCGGGAAGATCTTCCGCGCGCTGCGCGGGGACCGGCCGGTGGCCGCCCACCGCCCGGGCCGGCAGCGCACGGCTCTGGTCGACGTGGCGCCCGAGCGGATCCGGGTACGGGTGGACAACGGCACGGACCGGGCAGGGCTTGGGCACCGCGTGACCCGGGCGCTGCGCGCCACCGGGTTCGTCACCACGGGCTCCCCCGGCGACGCCGGCGTCGGCACCCGCCGCACGGTCGTCACGTACGACCCGGCCTGGGACCGCTCGGCGCGTACGGTCGCGGCCGCGCTGCCGGGCGCGGAGCTGCGACCGGAGTACGGGAACGGGCCGGTGATACGGGTCACGGTCGGCGAGGACTTCCGGCAGGTGCGCAAGGTGCGGCCCGAGGACCCGGTGACGGCGGTCACGGGCGACCAGGTCATCTGCGACTAGGGAAAGCGAAGCCGCACTGGGCCCTTCAGTCGCCGATGCCCTCGGCGGCCCGCTTCGCGCGCAGTTCCTTGATCGCCCGGCGGCGGGCCAGGCGGTGCGTGCGCCGGATCTGGGCCTCCTGGTAGCGCCGCTTGTCCCGCTCGGTCTCGGGTACCACCTGCGGTACGGGCCGCGGCTTGCCGTCCGCGTCGACCGCCGCGAAGACGAGATAGGCGCTGCCGACCTGGCTCGCGGGCGTGGACTCGTTCCAGCGCTCGGCCATGACCCGGACCCCGATCTCCATGGAGGAGCGCCCGGTCCAGTTGCACTGGGCCTTCACATGCACGAGGTCGCCGACGTGGACCGGCTCCAGGAACACCATCTCGTCCATGGAGGCGGTGACCGCGGGCCCGCCCGAGTGCCGCCCGGCGACCGCACCCGCCGCGTCGTCCACCAGCTTCATGATCACTCCGCCGTGGACGGTGCCGAGGAGGTTGGTGTCGGCCGCCGTCATGATGTGGCTGAGCGTGGTGCGCGAAGCGGAGGTGGGCTTGCCCGGAATCTCTGCTTCCGGGGCCGCTGCCTGTTCGGTCATGCCCTCAACCTTATGCGGCCATAAACCGTGACCCCGGCCTCGTAGCTTTGCATCAGGTCTGCTACAGGCGGGGTGCGATTCGCCACTCGCCCTGTATGACAGTCGCCCCGGAAGGCACACTCCTCCCTATGAACGAGTGGCCCCAGGGATGGACCGGCGACGGCAGGGACGGCTACGGGCGCGGCAGCGCGAGTGCCCGGCCCGAGTCCGCGCGCAGCATGCGCCATGTGCAGCGCCCGCGCTCGGGTGGCGGCTACGGCGGTGGCGGGCCGCAGGCGGAGCCGCCGCTTCCGCCGGGTCTCTCCCCGCACCGGGGCGCCGTCCCGGGCCAGCGGGGCTATGACGACTACGACGACTATGCGGACGACGGCTACAGCCGGGGCCAGGTCTACGGCGGTGGCCGGGGCGATGACTTTTTCAGTCCCGGACCGGATGACCGCCCCGCCCCCAACGGGCGCCGCCGCATCAAGCGCGTTGTGCTGACGCTGGTCATCGTCTTCCTCGGCGTCTCCATAGCCACGTACTTCTGGGCCGACTCCAAGCTGAAGCGCGAGGTGGACCTGTCCAAGGTCATCGAGCGGCCGGAGACGGGCGCGGGCACGAACTACCTGATCGTCGGCTCCGACAGCCGTGAGGGCATGTCCGCCGCGGAGAAGAAGAGGCTGCGCACCGGCTCCGCCGAGGGCAAGCGCACCGACTCGATGATGATCCTGCACGTGGGCAGCAACGGGGACACGATGATCTCGCTGCCGCGCGACTCGGACGTGGAGATCCCGTCCTTCAAGGGCTCGGAGTCCGGCAAGCTGTTCCCGGCCGAGGGCCGGCACACCAAGCTCAACGCGGCCTACGCGGAGGACGGCCCGGAGCTGCTGGTCCGCACCGTCGAGTACAACACCGGGCTGCACATCGACCACTACGCGGAGATCGGCTTCGGCGGCTTCGCCAAGATCGTGGACGCCGTCGGCGGCGTCGAGATCGACATCAAGCAGACGATGAAGGACAAGAAGTCCGGATCCAACTTCGAGCCGGGCAAGCACACCCTCAACGGCGAGCAGTCCCTGGCGTTCGTACGCCAGCGGTACGGCCTGACCGGCGGCGACCTGGACCGCACGAAGAACCAGCAGAAGTTCCTTTCGGCCCTGGCCAGCCAGACCGCCACTCCGTCGACCGTGCTGAACCCCTTCAAGCTCTACCCGACGATGGGCGCGGGCCTGGACACGCTCGTCGTCGACAAGGACATGAGCCTGTTCGACCTGGCCAAGATGTTCTTTGCCATGAAGGGCGTCACGGGCGGCGAGGGCAAGTCGATGAACATGCCGATCTCTGGCAGCTCCGGCGGCAACCTGGTCTGGGACAAGGCCAAGCTCAAGCAGCTGGTGAACGAGCTCAAGAACGACGAGAAGGTCACGGTCTCCGGCGACTGACCTGCTCGATCAGCTCGCTCAGCTCGATCCGCTGAGCGAAGACGTACGACGAAGGGGCCCCGCCGATCCGGTCGGCGGGGCCCCTTCGTCGTATAGGCGGCGGGCTACGGCAGGTTGCGGGCCATGACGATGCGCTGGACCTGGTTGGTGCCCTCGTAGATCTGGGTGATCTTGGCGTCGCGCATCATGCGCTCGACCGGGTAGTCGCGGGTGTAGCCGTAGCCGCCGAGGAGCTGGA
>NZ_JBQQBX010000051.1:0-38441 GCF_052245475.1 Streptomyces sp. 7N604
ACGCGTTCCCGCCCTCAACCGCCCGATTCCGCACCCCAACGGACGTGGCCGCCCACCTCGACAAGTACAGCAGCCAGCCCCCGATGAAGATCAAACCCGCATGTTGATTCTCTGCGAGCCCTAACGAGCTCGTGCATGGTTGGCGGTGGCGCGTCGAGGGCCGCGGGTTCGCCTTCAGGTTCACATTCGCGGATCGCCGGACAGGGTGGCGGTCTGCTGGTGTGAGAGCAGTCCGGCGACGGCTTGGAGGGTATCGGTCATGTGCTCGCGGCGGCCGTGGTGGCGGGCGAGGGCTCGCCAATTCTTCAGGTGGGCGATGGCGTGCTCGACGCGGATCCGGCGCGAGGAGTGAGCCTTGCGCCGGCGTTCGTAGATCTCCTCGTACCAATCCGGCGGGTTCTTCTTGAACTTGCGGTGCGGTGGCGTCACGACTCGCCCGCCGGTCTGTGCGCCCAGTCCCTGGTAGCCGACGTCGGCAAGGATCTCCACGCCTGGTCCCTTGGCCAGGCCCAGCTGCCAGCATGGGTGATGTCCGCGCAGCTGGCCGGCTCGGCCGGGCTGCAGAACAGCAGGCGTCCGTCGGCGTCCGTCACGACCATGGACTTGACGGCGTTCTGCTTGTTCTTGCCGGAGATGAACTTCTCCCGGTCCTTGGCCCGGCGGCCGGGCGGCGGACCCGGATCTCGGTTCCGTCGATGATCCCGATCTGCCCACTCGCACCGAGATGGTCGACGACCTCGGTGAGCGTGCGCAGTCGGATGTCGGGCGGGACGGTGCAGCCGCGCATCGCCAGCAGGGGCCGTACTTCACCGATGGCGCGCGTGATGGTGGAGCGAACGCCGAATCAGCAGGCCAGTACGTCGTGGGTGGCACCGTGTCGGAGGTGAACGAGGGTGGCCAACAGGGGGTCGACGAAGACCAGTTTGTGCTTTGCCCCGGCGCCCACGGCCCGGCGGCGAGGGCGTGACGCCAGCGCGGCCTGGTGCCGCTCGTGCCACAACGGGCCGATCTCAGCGACGAGTTCAGCGGTCACATCGGGCGTCAGCCCCGTGATCCGCTGGCTTCGATGATCGCTGCACGTGCCCGGTTCCCCACCACACGGACCATGATCAACGATCACTGTCTCGATTGAGGCGGCAGTCGTGGGGTGGGTCGTCAGCCGGTCAGCTACCCCGCGTCGTGTTCGGCGCGCCGGGTCTGGGCTCCAGGACCACCACCGCGGTCTCGGATGACCGCAGCGCCGCGTAGGCGTCCAGGTTCGTGTCGATCTCGCGCCAGCGGGCCCAGAGCCGCAACCGCTCGTCGCCTGTTGCGGCGTGACCTCGTACCAGCCGCCGCCCGTCGACCAGATCGACGGTCGCGTCCGGGTGCGTCTGCAGGTTGAGCCACCAGGCGGGCTCACCCTCACCCCACCCGTTCATCGCCAGCGAGACCAGGTTCGGACCGTCCTCGAAATACCCGATGATGACGCTGCGCTGCCGGCCGGTGCGGCGCCCGGTGGTGGTCAGCCGCAGAGCGCCCCACCCATTGGCGCGTGGTCGCCACAGCCCGATCCGGCCGCCAAAGACCCGGTACATGCCCCGGTGCACCGACCAGGCCAGACGGATGAACCAGCGCGGCGGGAGCCGCGGTGGTTTCGTTCGGTGCTCGACCGACATGGCGACCTCTCACACACCTGGCTGGCTGCGGTCACGAACAGGATGCTAGCCGCAGTCGCCGGCGGCCGGTAGAGCCGACGGCCCGCTGGCACACGTCGGATGACACCTCGGCCCTGCCGCTCGATTGCTCGTCGCCTGCGGTGGCGGAGGGGACTCAGGGGGCTCGCGCGCCGGAGGGGAGGTGACCGAGGCCGGCATGCGGGCTTGGATCGAGGATTTCCGCGCGCATGAGTCCGTTACCCAGGCGGACACTCTCTACCAGGATCCCTCGCACGTCTGCCTCAATAATGCAGGGCCGGACGCCATCCAGAAGATCATTGATGATGCCCCCGACGCGCCATACGCCAACGCCGAGCTGGAGCGAGCGCTCGGGAGTGTTCGGGACGCCACCGAGGGCGGACGCCGGGCCCAGGCCGGCGATGTCTCCAAGGCGGCCGAAGCATTCGAGAAACTGGACCAGGCCCGGGCTCAGGCCCAGGCGTTCGCCGATAAGGTGCAGGCCAAGTTCCCCGGGATCAATGTCGCGAAGGACTTCGACTTCAACATCGGCAGGGGAACGGAGGGGCCTGGCACCGCGCAGGAGACACCGGCCGCTGAACCTGCCAAGAAGCTTGGCTTTGGCAGCTCGGCAGACACCATCGGTGCCACCGACGCCTTGGAAGGCCAGGGCACCGGTGGCGAGCTCGAGATCACTCCCGTCGCCGTGGCCTACATGCAGGATCTGCCTTACGAAGATCCGCAGACCGACATGTTCGCCATCATTGCCTTCATCGAGTCGGCGCAGGGCGACGCGGGGGCCACAGAGACCACCGAGTGGACGTGGGAGGCCGGGCGGCCAGACCCTCCAAGAAGGCAGCAGGGGCGCTGCCACCGTCACCCACCTCGGCGGCGCCGAGCTCGGGGGTGTTCTCGAAGAGGAGGGGCCGGTGCAGCCGGGAGAGCCCGTGTGGTCGTACGTAGCCTTCGATGTGAGGGAATCCCGGCGCGGAGGCGACTTGATCCACACGGACGGCGCCGGCAACGGGTACCAGTGGGATGTCCCTGAGCAGGACAGCGGGCCCGATGTGAGTGACCTCCGGGCCGCCTTCACCGGCTGACATCCCGGACCCTCAGCGCACCGACCGCAAAGGAGATGCCCTGTCCGATGACGATCGGGAGAGCCCTCGCCCAATTGAGCCCGGCGCCTCACCGCAACATCCGCTGACGCGGCCGGCCCGTCGCCGCCCTCATGAGCACCCCCGGCCCCTCAGGAACAGGCCATCACACAACGACGGTCACTGGTGGCTGCGCTGGCGCCCGGGGCGCGGAGCTGGCTGCCCGCACCGCGGCTCTTCTGCGGGCGCGGTCGCAGCGAACGCCGTCACCTCTGCTGCCGCCGCGCCGCCCAGTGAGCGGCCCGACTCGTCGGTCACTATAAGTGAAGAGAGGCTTCCTTATGTAACAGTGCGTACCCAGGGCCAGGCGTCAACGCTGCAGAAGCCACGTCACGTGCCTGCGCGGCACTAGAGATCAGGCACTCACACCCGTGCTGGCACCCGCACGATGCGACGCGGTCCTACGCTCAGCGCCCAGGCGTCCCTGACGTTTGCCTTTGAGATGCCTCCCATCGCGCAGGCGTATGCGAGGAGGTTGGCGTCGTGGGGGAAGGTTATGCCGGGTCGCTGCCAGAAGCGGTAGAGCCAGTGCTCCGGCGGATCATCCGGCCACGGGGCACCGTGGCCGATCTCCTCATGCCGCACCTGGTTGCCGTCGCGGTAGAGCGTGCCGAAAGTGCCGCCCTTGGGGTTGAAGAAGAGGCTGTAGGTGGTGGCCGGGGACAGTCTGCGGGACAGTTCGTGGTGGTCCAGTGCCTGCCAGAAGGGCTGGCTGATGATGCAGCCGGTCGCGGTACCGGTGACGCCCAGCGCGTGGCCACCGGCCGCGTCGAACAGCGAGAACTGGTCCACCTGCGGAGCCTGTTGCAGCACGGGGCAATCCGCCGGGTCGGCGCCGAGCCGGCCGATGACCTCGTCTCCGCCAACCACGTCGGCGAAAGTCACCTCCAGGCCATCGGAGTGGATCCGCTCTGTTGCGAACACGCCGATGAGCCGGTCGGCCCGTACCTGGTCCACCCGTTGTGCCGCGCTCAACGGCACTGCTCCCGGCGTCCTTTCCACCAAAGGTGCCAGCTCCGTCGTCAGCGCCAGCCGCCCCGGCGTCCACTCACCCACGCAGGGCCGCCACGCATTGGCTCCCGCGTCGAGCAGAACCTGCGCGGTCTCACCCCGCACGCCCGCGACTGCCCGCCACAAAGGCGTGAGCCCCTGTGCGTCCGGTGCATCCACCTCCTGCGCGAACTCGAGCATCACCGCCACTGCCTCGGCCGTGCCCCTCTCGGCCGCCAGGTGCAAAGGCGTCTCCCAGACGTAATCGGACCCCAATCGGGCGGTCGGAGACTCCTCACTCTCAAGCCGCGCCCTGACGGACGCCAGGTCGCCCCAGTCCTGGAGGTACCAGCTTCTCTCACTCATGTCGTGATCGTCGCAAACAGCACTGACAGCACCAGAACTCGCAGATACTGCCTCGCTGCTTGTAACAGAGCTCAGGTGTGCTCTCACCAACAGGAGCGAGGTTCGGAAACAGCTTCTCGGCCCCAGCTGAACGCCACCAGAACATCGCTGGGCACCGCCTGCCGCCCAACACGTCATGACGTGGCGAGAAGAGCGGGGGCGATGACCCTTTGACCCGGTTAAGACCGTTGCGGCGGACAGCAGGAAGTCCCGGCGGCGACGGGCCCTCCTGCGTTCCGAGCCAGGGGCGAGGCGCCGATGTCCGTGGGACCAGCTGTGTTTCCCGGCGACGAGGTCGACCCCGCGACTACTTAAAGCCCGCGGGCACGAATCCGACGGTGTGGGGGGTGCAATGCCGGAGGAGGGGTTCATGGCCGACGGGGGGTCACGACCCCGCTGGCTGGTACAGCCCAGCAACGGGCCTGTGTCATCGGGAGTCGATGACGGTGTACACGCCGGCGAGGGCCTTTGGCTTGCCGTTGGCTGGGAGGTTGAAGAGGCCCTGACCGTGGAAGTCGGTGACGACGATCGGGCGGCGGCGGCTGTTGTAGATGGCCTCTACGGATGAAGGACGGATCTCGAGGCCGGAGTTCGTCACCAGGGTTTCCTTCTTGTGGGAGAGCGGCGCGATCGTCAGGACCCCGCCGTCCTTAGTCTTCAGCGCGTACGTCTGGGTGTGGGCCGGCTTGGTCTCGAAGAAGGCAACCCGGGCCCTGGAGCCGAGCTTGTCGTTGCGTTCCTTGTAGATCCTCTTGGCCTCGGTCAGCGTGGAGGAGGCCGCGAAGACCCTGCCTGCGTTCTTACCACCGGACTCGAAGATGTCCTCGTAGGCGTGGGTCATGTCGCTGGGGGCGAGCTGGCCGCTCCTGGTGTCCGGGTCGACCGCGGTGGCCAGGCCTCCAGAGCTGGTTGCAATCTGCGGGGTCTTCTCGTCGGGGAAGACGGAGGCGGTCATCTTCCAGGCCCCATCGCTCCTGTCGAAGATCACGAGCTGCGGGTCTTTGCTGTAACTGGGCACCGCGGACATCGCGAACCAGCTGGTTCCGGCCGGAATGTGAAAGACGCGCTTGGTGTAGGTGAAGCCGTCGTCGAAGCCTGCCTGGTCCTCCTTCGAGAGGGTCTTGAACTGCTCGAAGGTGGCCGTGTCGCGCTCGAGCAGGTTGCCGCCCTCGATGGTGGCCATGAGCTTCGCGTCCCGCTTCGCGTTCGCGGCGTTGTTGACCTTCTCGTAGCGGTCCACGACCTTCTCCGCCTCGGCCGGCGTGATGACGGCCTTGGGAGCTGTGCTCTGCCCCGCCTTCGGTCGGCTGTCGGTATCGGCCGTGCTCTCACCCGAGCCGCTGCACCCGGCGGTCACCACGGCCAGGCTCAAGATTCCGGCTATGACGGTCACTCGACCCGCTGCATTCTTCTTCAACTGATCCCCCATGTCCCCGTTGTCACTGCGATATCACGCACTGCAGCCGTTCACGCTAGACCACGCCTCTCGCATCAGCAGGCCCGGGGGTCCGACGGTGCCTCCGGCTGGGCTCGCCGACAAACACACCGGCGGGAGGCACATCACGGCAGGCGCTCGCGGCCACTGCCCTGCTCGGGCCCGTGCCGGCGTCCAGAAGCTGCGCGCGGCGACGTACTGGCCAGACGTCGTCCGGGTGTAGCCGAAGTGCTCCCGGCGGAGAATCGCGGCCGAGCCGAGCCCCAAACCCGTAGACATCACTGTCGATGGAGAGCTTCGCGATCCGCCCGCGCACGGCAATCCCGGCACGTCTGGTAGCGCAGCGCACCGACCTCGCGCTCACCCAGATCGATATGAATCGCCTGCCATTCCATCCATGGCCGGTCCACGAACCGGCGCTGCACTCGGGCGCTCAGCCGGCGGAACCACCATGTCGGTTGGAAGCGCCGGAGGATGCGCGGCTAGCAGGCTGTGGTGATGCCAACGGCCCTGCCGGCAGGGCTCGGTCTCGGGACAGAGCGCGACGCGCAGGGACTTGAGGAACTGCTGCCGGCCGACATCGTCCTCGACGTCGGCCCGCCGGATACCCCCTGTTTATGGGCCCAGGTCGGCGCAGTCGCGTTCGTGGGGGAGCAGAGGGCGGAACGTCAGCCAGTAGGTGTGGCCTGAGGAGGTCCAGGGAGTTTCCGGGGTGGCTTTGTGGGCCAGGGGCTTTGCTTGGGCCGACTGGTCTGGGGTGAGGATCGTGCACCAGCCTTCGCGGGTCGGTGTGCCCTGGTCGGGGGGTGTGAAGGGCCAGGGTTTTGCGGGGGCTGTGGAGTCCGTGGCGTAGCCGGCGAAGACTGCCAGGCGAGGTGGGTCATAGGGGCGGGGGTTGGCGCTGAAGGCGGTGGATGGCCAGGAGGCGGGGGCCAGGCCGGCTCGGTAGTCCTGGAGGCTGCCGTCTGCCGGGGCTTGGGTGGTCACCACACCCTGGTCCGTAGTGAGGGTGATCAGCAGTGTGGTGCCATCGATCGTCTCCGACTTCTCCGGGCTGCGGGTCTTTGCCAGGCCCTGGGCGTACGCGTCCGCGTAGAGGCGCTTGAGTTGGTCTTTTGTCAGGTGGTATGCCGTGGCGCGCTCCAGTGCCCCCGTCTGGCCCGACGGGGCTATCAGCGTGCCGTCGCCGTACAGCGAGATGCCTGGCATGGGGCGCAGCTTGGCGGCGCCGGGTTTGCCGGGGATGTCGCGGACGCCCAGCACCAGAGTGGTGCTGCC
The DNA here is from genome assembly GCF_052245475.1 of Streptomyces sp. 7N604. Taxonomy (NCBI): domain Bacteria; kingdom Bacillati; phylum Actinomycetota; class Actinomycetes; order Kitasatosporales; family Streptomycetaceae; genus Streptomyces; species Streptomyces sp. 7N604. Next base: position 6,921 of record NZ_JBQQBX010000051.1, read on the forward strand.
GGACGGAGGGCCGCCGGGGGGCACGGGCTTGTCCGCGCCGCAGGCGGTGGCCGACAGCAGGGCCAGTGCAGCTGCGATCCGGCACAGCGCAGGGGTGAGGCGCATGGTCACTCCGGTTGGACTGCGGGGCGGCCGGGGGGTCACCCGGCCGCCCCCTGACTGGCTACGAACGCGTGATGGTGTAGCTGCCGCTGCCCGCACGGTTCACGACGACCACGCCATGGCAGCCGTCGCCCAGGGAGACCGTCAGCTGTTCGGCATCGCCGGCGCCGTGGCCCGTACTGCTCGCCGTGGCGTCGGTCCGGTTCGCCACATTGTCGGAGCCGCCGGAGTCGGCCGACAAGACGTACAGCTCCGCATCCTGGCTGCCGGCCGAGGGCGTCACCGTGAGGGTGACGTCCTGCCGCGCGGACAGGCACACGTCCCAGACCGCCGCGAGCCGGTTGGCGCCCATGGTGATGGTCTGGGTGTCGGCCAGCAGGCCCTCCGTCTCATCGCCCTCGATCCGGTAGTCGCCGGTGCCGGTCCCACCGGGGCGGCGCACTTGCGGGTAGTAGTCCCCCAGATCGCGGCGGTTGGAGTTGATGGCGACGAAGTCCGTGGCGTCACCGGTGTGGACGCTGCTCGCCAGCAGGTTGCTCTGGCCCGAGTCCTCGTAGAGCGACAGGTCGTAGTCCGTGTTCGCCGGCGGCCGCAGCGTCACCACAGACCAGAAGATCTTGGTGGTGTCGAAGCGGTAGTTGTGGTCGACGAGCGGGGTCGGCCTGCTCAGCGACACATGGTCGGTGAGACGGTCACGGAAGTCGTAGTCGATGGTGTTCTGGTAAAGGGCGCCGAGCGCCGCCTCGCCGGTCTCTTTGCCGTTGCCGCCGCGCTCCGTCCACCAGGCGCGGAAGGTGTGCGGGCGGTCGTCGAGGAAGGTGTACCAGACGTTGTCGAGGGTGTCGTTGTAGTCGTCGAAGGCCTCGCCGCCGCCGTCGACCAGATCCCACAGGGCGCCCGCGATACGGCCCTCCACCCGGTCGCCGTTGTCCCACGGGTCATTGGCCATGTCGGTGCGGACCGAGCCCCAGGTCGCGGCGTCGAAGTCGACGTTGATGTTCTGGTCGACGGTGTCCCGGTAGACCGGGTCGTTGAAGACAGCGACGCCGTACCAGTCGCCGAAGCCCTCGCTCCAGGCGCACTCCGCGGTCTCCTGCTTGTGCGCCTGGTGGTCGGAGCCGCAGTTTGCGTCGAAGTCGTTGTCGTCATACAGGTCATCCATCACGGCGTGGCCCAGCTCGTGCGCCACCACGTTGCGGTCGTCGGCGTCCTGGTCGATCAGATAGATCTCATCTTCGCTGGGGCGGAAGAAGGTGCCCTCGGTCTGCCCCGGCTCCCAGTTGAAGTCGATGCGCTCACAGTCGGGATCGCGGGAGTCCCAGCAGTCGCCCGGCGTCCAGGCGGAGGCGGTGTTGGCCACGTCGTAGACGCGCAGCGAGCGGTCGAGCCGGCGGTCGGCGGGCGACAGATCGCCGAAGTCGGTGGTGGTGCCGTCGCCGAGGTTGTCCCGCTGACCGGAGCGGAACGTCCAGGGGTCGTCGTCCCGTTCCACGCCCCACTGGCCGTTCTGGGTGACGAAGCGGAGATACACGTCCTGGCCGCCGCGCGCATCGGTGCTGTTGTCGAAGCAGAGCCGGTAGCGGCCGTTTGCGTCGGTGAGGCCGACCGTGAGCAGATCGTCGCTGTTGGCCGGATCCTCGTCCCACACCTGCACCTGGAGGTTGACGGAGGACTGCCAGTTGCCGTCCCGGTCGGTGTAGTTGAAGCTACCGCGTACGCAGCTGAGGGCCGCTGCCGCGGTGGCCGAGGCGCTGTCCGGGACGGCCAAGCCTCCCAGCTTCGGCGCGGGCAGCGTGGTCTGCCGGCCCACCTTGGTGCCAGCGGGCAGGTGGGCGGTGGCATACGGTCCCGAGTCCAGCCCCAGCCGGGAGTTGGCGGCGGTCTTGCCGACGGTGAGCAGGGCGGACTGCTCGGTGCCCAGGCCGTATCCCGAGGGCGGCAGGACCCGTACCCGGATCGCGTAATCACCGGCGGCCGCGGCTGTCACCTTGCCGGTGAACCGCAGGGACTGTCCGCGGTCGAGATCCGTGGAGCGGGATGCGCGGGTGACGGACCCGCCCTCGTCCGGCTGGGCTGTCTCCTTCTTGGCGGTGGTGAACCCGGTGGGCTCGGCCGCCCATGTCAGACCGTTGGGCAGGTCGATGTGGATACGCGCCTCGGGCACATCGGCCTTGGAGCTGACGGTGACGGAGAGCGCGGCGGTGCCGCCCACGGCGGGTGCTCTGTCCAGCTTCGCGGTGGCGCTGACACAGCGCGGCGCCTTATCGCTGCGCTGGTCGCAGGTGGCGAACGGATCGGCCGCGGGCGTGGCGGTGGCCGACTGAGCCTGGCTGAGTGCTCCGGCGAATAACGCCAGAGCGGTCAGGACGGTGCGCAGACGTAAACGCAAAATTCCCCCCTTGTATGGACATGGCCAGAGGGGCAGTTGAGTGCCCCGACCGATCCTGTGTGCCGTCCATGCAGGTGTCACCACCGGAATTGGCCATGCCGCTTGCATCACTGGGGTGGTGCGGGCGTACCCCAGTAGAGGGGGTCGGCAGTCGGCCCGACTTCGTGCACGTCAGCGGCTCGTTGGTGTTGTCCGAGGCATAGCGGAGGTGCTCTGGCGGGACAGGGTATGTGCTGGCGGAGGTTCCGAAACGTCCGGCAGACCCGGGCCGGGCTGAGCCGGCCCGGTGCGGTCGGCTTCTCCCACGAGTGCCGCAGGTCCTGGGCCAGCGGGCGGGCGAGCCTGAGCTGCGCGTAGATCGCGATGATCAGCCAGGTCCACCGGTCGGCAGCTTCCGGCCCTCGCAGTCGGGGCTTCGTCCAGCCCAGGGTCTGCTTGAACAGCCTGAACCTGTGCTCCAGGTCGAACCTGCGCAGGAACGCCTGCCAGGCCCGGTCGACATCCGCATCGGTGGCGCCGGTCTTCGAGGACCACAACCACACCGCCGGTGCCTCTCGGTCCTTCGACAGGTGCTCGACCTCCAGCCGGATCAACGTGCCCTCGATCAAAGGGAGTTCGCCTTCATACTCCAGCCATGCGGCGCGGTGGGTCAGCCGCGGGTGGACCCGGTCCCACGCCTGAGAGGCCGTCTTCGCCCGACCATAGACATGGCAGAACAACCGGTCCGGCGAACACAGCGCGTCCGACCACAGCCACGGCGAGACGTCCACCGCCAGCACCAGCCTCCCGCCCGGGAAGCGGGGCAGCGACAGGCCGGCCAGCAGCGAGCACAGCCGGCCGATGTCGATCCGGCCCTGGTTGCCCGGCGGAAGACCCGGCAAGTCCACCTCCAGCACCGTGGCCAAAACGTCTGGAGATCACCCGCGAAACCATCCTGGAACTGGCTGCCGAGGAGGTTTCCCGCCACCCGAGCCACTCCCGCCCGGTTACCACGAAATCCTGGCCGCCTTCGAAAAGGCCGACGGCAGGCTCCGCGCGAGGGAGGTCTGCCAGGCGCTGGCCATCGGGGGCGGAGCCCCGTCACGTCGAAGGTATCCGGGCCAAGCTGAAACGCCTGGTCAGCTGAGGCATCCTCGCCGAATCCGAGCCTGGCCTCTTCACCCTGCCGCCGGCTACTCGACCCTCCTCGCAGCCCGCAAACCGAGGAGTCAGTGGCTCGCAGTCGATGAGGTAGGGGCCGGGCTCGGCGAGGACCGGGCGCGGGGCGGGTGCGGAAGGATGTTGAACAGCATGGCGTGCTTCGTACGGCAGTCGACAGCCCGAACGCAGCACGTCAGAGTCCCGGCGTGAGCGAGACGAACGATCTGACGCCGGCCGAGGTACGTATATGGCGGGCCTTTCCGCGAGGCGAGTCCGTGGACTTCCGCGCCGCCGAGAACGGGGATCCGGCGCTCGGCAACACCTGGGGCGCCGAGCGGACCGTAAGGGCGAGTGTGCTGCGGGCGCTGCTGCTCAAGGCTCCGCAGGAGGAGGGGGAGATCGCCGCGCTCAAGATCACAGGAGCGCGGATCACCGGCGTACTGGACCTGAAGTACGCCACGATCGACGCCGCCATCCGGCTGAGCCACTGCCAATTCGACGGCGTTCCCGACCTGTACGCAGCCCAGCTGCGCCAGCTCAATTGAGCAAGTCCGTTCTGCCGGGCCTGACCTCTGCGACCTTGCGGGTCGAGGGGGTGGTGCGGATGACGACTGCCGTATGCGGGGGCCGGTGCGGCTCGGCGGGGCGCAGATCTCCGGGGCGCTGTTCATGGAGCGGGCTGAGTTCACGGCGCCGGACGACTCCGAGCCGGTGCTGCAGCTCAACCAGGCCGCGGTCGGGGACGACTTGTGGGCGCCAGAAATGCGCGCACACGGACAGGTACGGCTCACCGGCGCCTCCATCGCCGGGCGGATCAACGTTCAGGACGCGGAATTCAACAAGTCCGATGGCACCGCGCTGGACGCGCAGAACCTCAACGTGGGAGCCCATGTACGGGCGCGCTGCGTACGTGCGCAGGGCCGGGTCGAGCTCCGAGGCTCGTGCATATCGGGCCGTCTCGACCTGCTCCACGCCCACCTGTCACATCCGGGCGACACGGCACTGCGGGCGAGCAGTTGTGTCATCGGTGAACTCTGGCTGCGCGGGGGCGATCGTGTCGAGGGCGCCCTGAATCTGCGGCGTTCTCAGATAGAGATCCTGACCCTTGAACCGCAGATGCTGCCGGACCAGGTGTATCTCAGCAATCTCACGTACACCGTACTCACCCCGCACGAGCCCGCCGAGCGCCGCCTTCCGATGCTGGAGCGGGACGGCGACCGGTATGAGCCGTACGGCTACGAGCAGTTGATGGCGGCCTACCGCCACGTCGGTGACGACGACGCGGCCCGACTCGTCCAACTCGCCAAGCAGCGCCGCCGACGCACCACGCTCACCTGGTACGGACGGCTGTGGGGGTACGTCCAGGACGCCACCGTCGGCTACGGCTTCCGTCCGTTGCGCGCGGCCGTCTGGCTGCTGTCCCTCATGGTCATCGGATCGATCGCGTACGGCCTGGACCACCCGCGCCCCATCAAGGCGGACGAGGCCCCTGACTTCAACCCCGTCTTCTACACCCTCGACCTGCTCCTGCCGATCATCAACTTCGGCCAGCAGTCAGCGTTCGCCCCTGACGGCTGGTACCAGTGGCTGTCGTACGCTCTGATCGTCACCGGCTGGATCCTGGCGACGACGATCGTCGCGGGCGTGACCCGTACGGTCAGCCGCCAATGGCCCCCTCCAGAACCCGCGAAAACCTCGCAGAACGCCCTCTCAGAGGCCGTATCCGCGCTGGTCAACTGCGATGCTTAGGCTGGCCAACTGTGGGGTTGTGACCGCGTTTGCGTGAAGGATCGGCTCAACGACGTGTGACCGGATCGTTCATCGTCTGTAGCGGTTACGGAAGCGCGGCCACAACCGACTTATCGCGCCCATCGTGAAGTCATGGCCTCGATGCACAGGTTCCGCAGGGCCTGCATGTTCCCGTCCGGCAACCGCGCCGCCATCGGCTGGATACGTCGGCCGTCCAGCATCCCGGCAGATAGCAGCCACCCCACCGACGTTGATCCCGCCGCGGGAGCGAAGCGAACACATCAGCAAACGAACTCCGATAACTCACCCCGGAGCCGTTCCACCTCCCCAAAGCCTCATACCCCACCGTGCCCCCGACCAGCCAAGTTCGGCAGAGGTAACGAAGCACTATTAGTTGGCGCAGTTGTGGACATCGCTGGTCGCGGAGGCCACCACGATGTCCACGAGTCCGTCGAGGGCGGTCAGATGGACGGCGTTGACGGTCATGCCGTGTTCGGCTCCCGGCACCGGGATCTGCTCGTTGACCGTGAGTCGCGCGCCTCGCTGGATTTCGATCTCGCTGTTCGGCTCCGTCCGTACAGAGACGGGCGCGTTGCCGACGCGCAGTGTGACGTCGGTGGTTCCAGTGGCGGAGCCACCGGCCGCGCAGGTGCTCGTGGAGGTGGCGGTGGCGCCGCTGATCTCGATCGCAGGGAGCCCTGGGACGCCTCTGATGGCCGTCTTCTCCACTGTCGACGACGCCGTTGAGGTACCGGGGGCCAGGGTGGTGGTGACCTTGGGGCACAAGCCGCCCGCCATGAGCAGTGTCGCGTCGACGCGGGCTGTGCATGGCGTGGTTGCACGGAAGGCGTGGGCGGTCCGGACCGGGCCAGTGTCCGGGGTCGGGGCTACCGTGATGGGCAGCAGTGGCAGGTCGATACCACCGGTCATGCCGTAGGCCCGTCCCGTGTAGTACTCCAGCAGGACGACGGCAGCCGAGTTCGAGGGCCGGTAGAAGGCGTCCCCGTCGAATTTGACGCTCACCGGGACGGTGGCGTCGTCGTTCAGCGGCTGGTCGACGGAGGGGATCGTGCATCGCGCGGTCCCGGAGGAATCCGTTGATGCGGTGCAGGACTGGCGGTGTTCTCCGTAGCCCAGGGCGAGGGTCAGCCGGCGGCCGGCGATGGGGGAGCCGCTGTCGCTCTTCTCCCTGAGCACACCGGACAGTCGCGCGGGGATGCCGTTGGCGACCCGTTCGGGTCCTCGGTAGGTGACGGCGGTCTTCTGCCGAGTGATGGTGAAGGGGACCGTGACGGTGCTCGGTGCGTAGCCGTCGCCGGCGTAGCGCACGGTGAGCGTGGTCCTCCCAGGGCGCTGGTCCGGGGTCAGTCGACAGCGTGCCACACCGGAGGCGTTCGTGGTGGCGGCGCAGGCCTGGGTTCCGCCCCCGGCGCCCAAGGTGAAGCTCACGGGGGCGCCGGAGACCGGCTCGGTGGGTTCAGAGCCCGGGGCCGGACTCCTGGTCAGCGTGGCCGAGGCGGTGAAGGGATCGTGGTAGCGGGCCTCCTTCGGTCCCGTGTAGACGAGCCTCGTTGGTGATTGGCCACCGCCACCTGCTCCGCCCCCGCCTCCTCCGCCGCCGCCGTCCCGGAACGCCAGCGTGCCAAAGAGCATGTAGTGGTCCGAGCATCGACCGTAAGCCCACCACTTCCGGCACTTCCCCCCGTCGAACAGACGTGCCGATGTCGGAGTGAGGTGCCGCTCCTCACCGAAGATGTAGTCCAGCTTCGTCGTGGGTTCGGAGGATTTGCCCCAGGTCCACCGATTCTCAGGCCAGTCGACCTCAAGGAACTCACCGTGTCCGCCCTGATCCGGGGCGTAAATTGCCCTGAATCGGTCTGGTGTCAGGTTGAGATCACCCGCGAGGACCATCGGATACCTTCCCCGGGAATCCTTCTTGATCTCCTTCGCCAGTGTGTCGGCCTGCTTTTCGGCCGGGCCTTCGGAGCCCGTGGCGAGGTGTGCGGAGCACGCCCAGACGTCGCGTCCGAGAGTGGACCGGAAGGACACCGACATGCAGGTGGCTGCCCGCTTGTCTGGCGGGGTGAAAGTGTCGCCACCCCACGCCTTGCCGTACAACCCGCCGTTGGCGTCGAACCAGTACCTCACCTTGTCCAGAACACGATCGGCGCCGATGGCGATCAGTCCCACGCCCGTATCGTTGTTGCTGCCCGCGCCGTTGCAGCGCCAGTCGCTGCTGGATTCGGCAAAGTGGACGCGGACCGCATCAGTCCCTAAACGGGACTTCAGTTGATCGCGCACGTATGTAACCTGTTCTCGGCAGGTCTCGTTGATCGAGAGTAGATGAACCGGCAGGCGGTCGTCCCGCAGGCCCTCAACCCGGTCGATGAGACGGTCCACCACCTCATGCGTTCCGTGGTTCCCCGTCACCCCCCAGATGTTCCAATGCAGAACCCGCAGTTCCTCGCCGTCCGCAGCAGGCGAAGCGGGCGCAGTGGGTGCAGTGGGTGCAGTGGGCGTGGCTGCCGGAGCGGCAGGTTCCATCGCCGCCATCGATGCGGCCATCAGCACTGCCGCCAGCCCAAGGGGTACGAAGCGGCGGAACCGCCGTCCGCGCCTGGAGGAACCACCGGCAACCCTGATCCCGTTGCGGACCCCCGCCCATCCGGTCAGCCTCATCCCGTTCCCCCTTCGTCGGACCCCGACCCAGGCTGAGCGCGAGCTATCTCACTCAGCGGACAAGAACAGACCACGTATGGGGAGATGTCAATGTCACAATCCGGCCAGTCGGTGTATGCGGGACGGCACATCCGATCGGCCGTCGCTCGATGAGCGCGCCCCCCCGCTTCAACGTCAGCCTGGGAGTTGACACCATGCGTACACACGCCCGCCGAAGCATGGCCGCCGCCCTGGTGGCCGTGGCCACCGCCGCCCTGACCGGTCCACCGGGGAACGCCCGGCGGCCTCGCCGCTGCCGGGTGCTTTCGTGATCGCCCCGTCGACGGCGATCTGGTCGAGGACGAGGCCGACGATCCGGTCGTAGGCATCGAGGGCGATCTGCTTCAGACGGGCGAAGACACCCAGGCGTATCCACTCGTCCCGGCGGCTGCGGATCGTCGTGGCCGAACACGCCGAGTCCGCGATCGCTCGTAGGAGCAACCGAGCCGCAGGACCTGCAGCAGCTTGTCGAAGACGGTCCGGTCGTTGATCCGGCGCCGGTGGCAGCCCAGCGGGTGGGACGGATCGGCCTCTGGCCGCTTCGGCAGCAGCGCGTCGAATTGATCCCACAGCGGCTGGGTCAGCCATGACGGCAACACAGGCACAGGTCCCCCGGTGATCACAGAGCGGTGGCTTCATGATCGCGGAACCTGTGCCTGCCCTGTCTGCCGATGAGCGTCCGACGGGGCCGGGATGTTCGCGTGACTGTGCGATCAGGCCAGGCCGTTCCAACCCCAGCGGGGTGTCGGCCCTGGATCACCGAGGTCCGTGCCCACAGGATCGGCCGAGACATCACGGGCGATCTTCGTGCCCCAGTCGAAGTACTCCATCACGCGCTGGCGCAACAGGGCATCGTCCGGCAGTTCCTTCTCAACGGCCGTCGTCATCAGTTCCATCCAGCGCAGCCGCTGCTCCTCGGTAATGGACAGGCCGAGGTGGGAACGGAGCAGGGCCTGGTGGCCGCCGACTTCGTCGGTGAAGCGGGTGGCGCCGCCGAAGACCTCGGCCAGCCAGAGGGCAACGTGCTCGATGTGGGTGCGGCTGAAGTTGGCGAAGACCGGCGCCAGCACCGGGTCGGCCAAGACGCCGTCGTAGAAGGTGTTGCTCAGTCGGCGCAGAGCTTCCGTGCCCCCGACAGCCTCGGCCAGAGTCTCAGCGCGCCCGGTCACTCGGCCCCTCCTGCCCGGGACGCCACGGCCGTCCGCTCGTAGTGCTTCATTTCCTCGATGTCGCCGATGTAGGGGCGGACGGCGGCAAGGAACGGCGGAAAGTGCGGGCCCGTCCGGAAAGCCTGCTCGTGCTCCTCCACCGAGGTCCACTCGATGCGCAGGATGTACCGCTCCGGCTCCTCCACGCCGTGGCACAACTCGTAGGCCACGCACTGCGGGGCAAGGTCCAACTGCTCGGCGGCCACGGTGTAGGCACGCTCGAACTCCGCGCGGCGTTCCGCCTCCATGATCCGGTAACGGACGTACTCAACGATCACGGATGCCCCCACCTCTTGTTGTCGTACGCCCCCAGTATTCACTTTGATCACCGCACTCGCTGTCTGATCACACAAGACCTCACCGGAGAGCCCCTGCTGCCCCGCCCCAGCGTCTGACGACGCCTGGCTGCCTACTCGCCGCCTACTCGCACGAGTTGTTATTCGCACCACCCCGGCGCAGGCCGCGCTGCCCACCCCGGTCAGCGCCGCCACGGCCCGCTCCTACCTGGCCTCCATGCCCGTGACGACCGAGCACTCCCGCACTGGCTACAGCCGCGACCTGTTCCTCCACCGGATCACCATCACCGGCACCTGCAACACCCGCGAGACCGTCCTCAAGCGCGACGGCTCGAACGTCGTCACCGACTCCTGCACGAGCTGCGTACCGCCAGGCTGTAGATGAGATGCCGGGAGAGGTGTCGATGTCAGCCCCGCCTTCTACTGGGACGGCAGACCAGCGGCCGGTCACCAGGCGACCGGCCGCGCCTCTACGCTGCCATCCGTGCCCTCGTATGCGAAAGACCTGCGCTGTATCGCCATGGCCGAGGCCATTGTGCCCCTGCTGCGCCGCTGCTGCCCGGAGGGCGCCGGCGGATACGGCGGCTCGTACCAGGTGAACCTGGACGACGAAGAGGCCGTCGGGATGGGCGGGGTGGAGCTGATCCGCGCCGCGGTGCGCAAGGCCGCCCGGCAGCTCGGCTGGAAGGTCAACACTCTCGGAATGATCGGCACCCGGCACGGCACCATCGTCACGGTTCCGGACCTGCGCGAGGTTCCCGAAGAGTACGCGGCCGTGGTCAACGACGACATGAACGAGCGGATGGGGGCCGCCCGTGCACAAGGTGTGGGGCGAGCCGGGCGAGGCGCCCGTCCAGCGCAACACGGTCGCCCTGCATACCCAGGAGTTCCGCGCCGCCGTCGCCGCGTTGAACGACCAGGCCCTGTCGTTCGGATCAGCCCGGCCGTGAGGTGCGGCGCCTCTCGACCGCCCTGACCCCGCGACGCCGGGATGATCCAGCCGAGAGGGCCTAGCCCAGATGCCGGGCCACCGCCTCCTCGATCCCCGCCGTGTCCGCACCCTCCGCCGCCCAGGCCACGTATCCGTCGGGCCGTACCAGGACGGTCGTCCGGCGGTCGCCCGCCCAGCGCTCCACGGTCAGCCACCCCTCACGGACACCGGGGCCTTCGTACGTCCCGGGCGTGATCAGCACGAACCGGCCGCCGCGCAGCGCCTCGTAGAGCCGGCCGTCCTTCAGGGCGACGTCGGAGACGCGGGTGCCGGTGAGGCGGTGGGCGCCGCGGGGGGCGGGGTAGGCGTAGCCGATCCCGGTGATCTGACCCAGGGCCTTGCGCTGGACGGGCGGGGCCATGTCGACGAACGCGGAGACAAGGGCGCGGGCGGCACGCAGCAGCGGATTCCGCGCGCGGGCCAGCCGGACCAGTCCGCCACTGCTGCGCAGCACCGCCCTGCCGACCGGGTGGCGCTCGGCCTCGTAGCTGTCGAGGAGCCCTTCGGGCGCCCGGCCCTGGACGGCCGCGGCGAGCTTCCAGCTCAGGTTGGCGGCGTCCTGGAGGCCGGTGTTCATGCCCTGCCCGCCGGCCGGGGAGTGGATATGCGCGGCGTCCCCGGCGAGGAAGACCCGCCCGACCCGGTAGTGCGGTGCCTGGCGCTCGTCACTGTGGAAACGGGAGAGCCAGCGGGCCTCGTGCATGCCGTAGTCGGCGCCCAGGGCACGGCGGGTGATCTCCTTGACCTCGTCGAGGTCGAGCGGGGCGTCGTCGGAGACCTCGTTGCGGCGGTTCCAGCCCATGACCCGGTACCAGCCGTCGCCGAAGGAGGCGATCATCGCGAAGGCGTCGCCGCGGCCGTTGACGGTGAGGACGCCCTCGGGCTTCTCGGCCAGCCGGACATCGGCCAGGATCAGCGACTTGATGACGGAGACACCGGGGAAGTCCAGGCCGATCGCCTCCCGCACGGCGCTCCGGTGACCGTCGGCGCCGACGACATAGGCCGCCCGGCGGGTGACGACCGCCCCGTCCGCGCCGCGCACGTCGAGGTCGACCCGCTCGTCGTCCTGCCGCAGCCCCACGACCTCGCTCTCGTACGCGAACTCGACCCCAGCCTCCCGGGCCCGCCGCTCCAGGAGCCGCTCGACCTCGTACTGCGGGGTGATGAGCAGGAACGGGAAACGCGAGGGCAGCGTGCTCAGATCGAGGGAGAGGCGGCGGAAGAGCCGCAGGCCGGTGATGGTGTCGCCGGTGGTGAGGAGTTCGTCGGCGAGGCCGCGGGCGTCGAGCTGCTCCAGGGTGCGGGCGTGCACCCCGAAGGCGCGTGACAGGTTGCTGATCTTGCGCGGCCGCTTCTCGACGAGGGTCACGGTGACGCCGGCTGTGGCGAGGTCACCGGCGAGGAGGAGACCGGTGGGGCCGGAGCCGACGACGATCACGGTGCGGTGGGTGGCGGTGCCGTTCATGGTGGCCTCCTGTTGCCAACGCTTGCTTGCCATCGCCTATCGCCAACAAATGTTGGCCAACGCTCGTTGACGAAAATAGCGAGAGGCTAAGAAAGATGTCAACAGTCGTTGGCAAACAACTGTTGGCGAACGCTTGTTGACCAACGCACGTTGGCCTACGCTTGTTGGCATGAACGGCAGCGACAGCACCTCCACGGTTCCCGGCTCCGGCGCCCCCCGCCGCTCCGACGCCACCCGCGGCGCGATCCTCGCGGCGGCCCGCGAGCGCTTCGCGACCGACGGCTACGAGCGAGCCACCATCCGCGCCATCGCCAAGGACGCGAACATCGATCCGTCGATGGTGATGCGGTACTACCGCAACAAGGAGGGCCTCTTCGCGGCGGCCGTCGCCATCGACCTGCGGCTGCCGGACGTGAGCGGGGCGGACCGCCGGCGGGACGCGGGGCGGATCCTCGTCGAGCACTTCCTCGACATGTGGGAGAACAACGAGGTCCTCACCGCCCTGCTGCGGGTCGGCGTGACCAACCAGGCCGGGGCGGAGCGCATGCAGGGCATCCTGCGGGACCAGCTGCTGCCGGTCGCCCGGCAGGTGTGCCCCGACCCCGAGCAGGTCCCGGCACGGGCGGCACTCATGGCGTCGCAGCTGCTGGGGCTGGCGCTCACGCGGTACGTGCTGCGGATGCCGCCGGCGGTGGGGCTGGCGCGGGCGGAGATCGTGGCATGGCTGGCACCGACGATCCAGCGGTACCTGACCGCGCCGAGTCCCTGAGGCCTGCCGAGCACTCGTATCCGCCGGGCCACGGGACCGGTAGGGCGCTGGAAGGCCGCCCCGTACATGAGACCCGCCGGGCGCCGAGAAATCCGGGCCCAGGAGGCCAGCCGAGCGCCGAGAACCCGCCGAGCCCCTGACACGCCTAGGCGGTCTCGTTGGATCATCGGCCGGGCCAGAGGAAGATGCCTGCGATGTGGAGTCCGGCCAGGTAGATGGTGGCGGTCTTCTCGTAGCGGGTGGCGATGCCTCGCCACTGCTTCAGGCGGTTGATGCACCGCTCGACGGTGTTGCGCTGCTTGTATGCCTCCCGGTCGAAGGCCGGTGGCCGGCCGCCTTGGCTGCCCCGTCGCAGCCGGTGTCCGCGCTGGTCAGCAGGGACGGGGATCACTGCCCGGATGCCGCGCTTGCGCAGGTGCTCGCGGATCGCGCGGGAAGAGTACGCCTTATCCGCCAGAACCACGTCCGGTCTGGTGCGTGGCCGTCCTCGGCGGCGGGGAACCCGCAGGGGCCATGACGTCCGTGAAGGCAGGTGCGTCGCCGACCTGGCCTGCGGTCAGGACGAACGCGAGAGGCCGGCAGCGGTCGTCGGCAGCAAGGTGGATCTTTGTGGTCAGTCCGCCCCGGGACCGGCCGATGGCATGGTCGTCCGGTTCGCCGGCCGGGGCCCCTTTTTGCGGGCCCCGGCCGCGTGCTGGTGAGCCCGCACGATCGTGGAGTCCACCGAGACCGCCGAGTTGAGGTCTTCCTCCGCGTCGGCCTGGGCCATCAGCGCGGTGAATACCCGCTCCCAGGTCCCGTCGACGGCCCACATCCGCAGCCGGTTGTAGACCCCTCGCCAGTTGCCGTACTTCTCCGGCAGATGGACCCACTGGGTACCGGTCTGGAACTTGTAGGCGATCGTGTCGATCACCTCACGATGGTCCCGCCAGCGGCCACCCCGTTTCGGCGTCCGGTCCGGGAGTAAGGGCTCAATCCGCGCCCACTGCGCATCAGTCAACGGCACACCCGGACCAGCGACCGACTGATCCAAACGAAACTGCCTAGGTGCGTTGGCCGACCGCGCCAAGGGCATGACCGCGGACCTGCTCGCCCCGGCCGGCGACGGAGTGTGCGACCACTTCATCAACAACTACCTCGCCGCCCTGAAGCGGAACCTCACCTGACACCCTGCAGGCGATGCGCCGGTCCGGTGTCAGCGGTCGGCTCCGTGGGTGGCCGATGACAGAGGCGGTGTCCAGGCGGGGTGTCGCCCTCGTGTGGTGTTACACCCGTCACGGGAAACGGTGGTTTCTAAGGGAGCCGTCCCCAGCGATGAAGCAACGGCCGAATGTTGACCTACCGTCATGGGAATTTCACTGTCTGAGGTCTACTCGCATAGATGCCTTCGGGTCAGGATGAGCGCGCCCCCCGCGCTCTCGTCTCAGCCCAGGAGTCGATGCCCCATGCGCACACCTGCTCGCCGCGGCGTGGTCGCCGCCCTGGTGGCGGCCGCCACTGCCGCGCTGACCGTCCTCGGCACCGCCCCAGCGCAGGCCGCACTGCCCACACCGGTCAGTGCTGCCACGGCCCGCTCCTACCTAGCCTCGATGCCGGCCACGTCCGAGCACTCCCGCACCGGCTACAGCCGCGACTTCAAGAGCGGGAAGACGCTCCGGACCACACCATCGCCGAACGACTACATCCTGTACTCCACCACCGTCCAGAAGAATCAAGACGGTGTCTGGCAGGTGGTCAACGTCTCCACCCAGCCGGGCAGGTGCAAGCCGTGAAGTTACCCCGAATCGGCCTGGTGCTCATCGCTTCTGCCGCCCTCCTTGCCGCGCCCACCCCTGCCTACGCCGGGTGGCAGCAAGGCGAGGCACAAGGAGACGCCGAGGGGGACGGCACTCTCATGGCGGGCGCAACCCAGACGCAAATCGAGGTCACCCAATCCGGTGGCTCCGGATCCACGGGCCTCACGCCCACCCACGCCACCTGGACACCTCCGGTGTGCTGGTACGAGCCCGTGGCCACACCGGAGCAGCTGAAATCGGCTGTGAAGAAGATGAACCCCCAGACGGACACCATCCCTGTCTCCCCGAGCGTCGGGTGGGGAGAGGAATGGATGAAGGAACGCTACGGGCGAAAGTCGCAATATTCGAAGTACGACGACTACGCCACCGAGCATCAGGGGGAGGGCAAGTGGTACCGGGGGGTGGTCAATCCCAACCGTCGGGATGAGGCACCGTGGGATGCGTGCAGTCGGGACATGATCTTCGCGCTGGACAGGGAGAAGCCGCCAGCCCAGGAGATGGTCACCCCAGAGGTTCTGGCAGGGTACGCCTATGACGAGGTGCGCATACCTGACACCGACGTAGAGATGAGCCCGGACGGTCGACAGGTCGTCAATCTGCCTACATGGGTGTGGTCGGACGGCCCCCGGTTCAAGCCCGGCAAGGTGACCGCTCGCCTGCCCGGTACCGGCCTGTGGGCAACCACGACTGCGAAGCCCGTCAGTCTGCACCTTGACCCCGGCACGGAAAACGCCAAGGTCTACCCCACCGGGGGCGACTGCCCGATCCGAGATGACGGCAGCATCGGCACCCCCTACAACGCGTCCAGAGCGAAGCAGGATCCGCCGTGCGGCCTGACCTACCTGCGGGCTACTGGGCATGACGGTCCGTACGAGTTCAAGGCCACCGTCCGGTGGGAGATCTCTTGGAATGGATCCGGAGGCGCCGGTGGGAAGTTGCCGGACGGCACGTTTGGCACCGCCACGAACCTCACGGTGCGCGAGGTCCAGGCCGTCAACCGCTAGGCGGTTTTGGTGAAGTTCGCTGCTGATTCTTGGATGCCGGTCGGTTTGGCGGGTCAGCGCTTGGTCCGTGGCGGTCCAGATCGCTTCGAGGCTGGGCTGCGGGGTGGCAGGTAGAACACCTCCACCACGATCCCTTGTGCCTCCGCCCAAGCCCCCGCCGGTGTTGAGGAGCGGGGGCGGGGTGGAGCCTGGGTTACGGGGAGGGGAGGCGTCAGCGTGCCGTTCGGCGCGCCGTGTTCTCTCGCCACTCCCGGCCGATCGATCGCATCAGGGCCGGGTACACCCCCAGGTACCGGAAGGGTTTGATGCCGAGCATGTACAGAGAGCCGAAGCGGCCGTTGGGCTTCACCAGGACGGCCATCTGGCCGCGGTAGCCGCCGTTCCCGTCGGGGACCCAGCCGACGTGCATCACCCCGTGCATGGTCTTGTTGGCGTACTCGGCGGCCCACTCGTCGTGTGTCTGGAAGACCGATGTGAAGGGCGCCGCGCTGAGGTCGGGCCCCCGCGGCCCCTCGCGCAGGTCGTCCGGCAGCCGGTCGCGCAGCGACGCCACCCGGCCGCCGACGCCCGAGTCCGGCCTGTCCCAGCCGAGCAGCGCGCCGAGCTTCCAGCGCACCGCGAAAAGGAAGCGGCCCACGGGGTTGCCGCCGTCCGGACCGCCTTTGCCGTCCGCCATCTGCTGGACCAAGTGGTGCAGGTCGTCCGGGCCGCCCGGTGTCGGCAGCGCCCACAGGTCCTCGAGCCGGAAGTCGCCGGCGATCTCGTGGATCCGCCAAGGGCGGGACGTGTGTTCGGTTGAGGGAAGGCGCAGATCGCTCATGGCAGACCCCTGTCTATGCGGTGGCGTATGGATCGAGCGTAAACCCAGCTATACGGCTCCGTATACTTGGCCGGGACATGTGAGGGGAGACACAGCATGGGCGCGATCCGTACGCCGCGGGACAAGTGGATCGAGGAGGGGCTGCGGGCGCTCGCCGCCAGCGGCCCCGAGGCTGTCCGGGTCGAGGTCCTCGCCCAGGTGCTCGGCGTCAGCAAAGGGCGGTTTCTACGGCTACTTCCGCAACCGCGCCGCCCTGCTGGAGGAGATGCTCGACACCTGGGAGCGCGGGGTCACCGAGGATGCCATCGAGCGGATCGAGCGCGACGGGGGCGACGCACGCGAGCGGCTCGGGCGTCTCTTCGACTTCGTGGGGTCGGGCGAGACGCCCGTGACCAGCGCCGGGGTCGAGCTCGCGATCCGCGACTGGGCCCGGCGCGACGAAGGCGTCGCGCGTTGCCTCCGCCGGGCCGACAACCGGCGCATGGACTATCTGCGCGAGCTCTACGGGGCCTTCTGTCCCGACGAGGGCGATGTCGAGGCCCGCTGCCTGATCACCTTCTCACTGCGCATCGGGGACCACCTCATCGCAGCCGACAACGGCCCGCGCAGCCGCACGGAAGTCCTCGCCGCGGTTAGTACCTGTGTCTGAACCTCAGCGATACCCCGTTGCCTCTTACTCGTGTTGACCTTGCCGTAGCGTCAACGTTTCTACTGGTGCCATGCGGATCGGAGAGTTGGCCGCGCTTGTCGGGGTCTCCACACGAGCGGTGCGCCATTACCACCACCACGGAGTGTTGCCCGAGCCAGCGCGGAAGCCGAATGGCTATCGCGAGTACGGGCTACGAGATGCCGTTCGCCTGGCCCGTGTGCGGCGTCTGACGGAGCTGGGACTCAGCTTGGATGAGGTGCGTGATGTGCTCGCCGACGACACGGGGCGTGACCTGTACGAGATTCTCGCCGACCTGGATGCAGATCTGCAGCGGCAGGAGGAAGACATCCGTGCCCGCCGTGCCAGGCTGGCCGTGCTGTTGCGGCAGGCGCAGGAGGCCGGGCTGCCGGTCGACGGACCGCTGTCACCCGAGCTCACCGACCTGTTCGCCCAGATGACCCGTGTTTCCGCCATGCTGCCGGGACCGGAGCCTGCGATGGCCGCGCAGGATCGTGAGGTGCTGGCGCTGCTGGAGACAGCAGCACCGCCTGGGGCCCGGGAAAGCGTGCTGGCGTTGGTGCGGGCAGCCGCGTCAGAGCCGGATGCGGTTCGGCGGGCTTACGCAGCGTACGCGCTGCTGGACGACCTGGCTGACACGCTCCCCGACGATCCACGCGTGGAACAGGCGGCACAGGCTGTGGCCAGTTGCGTGCCGGATGAGGTGGCTGCGGCACTGACCTCAGCGACCAGTGATCCCAGCCCTGAAGTGCCCGGTGCCGCCGCCTTCGGCGAGGTGTTGTTCGCCGATTTCGCGCCCGCGCAGGCGGAGGCGATTCGCAGAGCAATGGAACTGCTCGCCGCGCGGGCGGAGTTGCTGCGATGAGGTCCAGGCCCTGCTTGGTGATGCGCAAGGTTCTGCGAGTGGTGGCATACGCAGCGGTGCCGGCCGAGTTGGTGGTGCTCGGCTGCTTGGTCGGCGGGGCACATGTTCCGGCGGGCGTCGTCGCTGTCACCGAGGCCATGGTGGCGTGCCTCCTGGTAGCCGAAGCGGTGGCGGTCGGGGGGCTGTACCGGCGGGCCCGCCGCGAGGGGGGCGGACGCTCGGCGGCGGTGCGCGAAGCCATGCGGACGGCTGTTCCGCCTCTGGTGCGGCGGCTGATTGTGCATGAGGCACGGGCCGTGGCCAGCCTCGCACTGTGGCTGGCCCGGCGGCGGGACGGCGTGCGGAGAAGCGATCATGCGGCTGACTACGCTGCCGCTCAGGCATCGACGATGTTCCTGCTGGTCTTCGCCGCGCTGATCGAGACAGCTGTGCTCGCCGTGCTGATCCCCTGGCCGGCAGTCCATCTGCTGTTGCTCCTCCTTGACGGGTACGGGGTGTTGTTCGTCGTGGCCTTGCACGCGTCATGCGTGGTGCGGCCACACGTCATCCGTGCGGATGGCTCGCTGCGTGTGCGGTACGGCGCCCTGTTTGATCTTTATGTCCCGGCGGACTTGGTCGCCGCTGCCCGTGTCGATCGGCGGTATCCGGAAGGCCGCATCATCGTCGTCGACGGTGACGGAAGACTCGACGTTGCCGTTGGTGGTCTCACGTCCGTGACCGTGGAATTGACCAGGCCGATCACCGTCGTACGTCCCCTGGGAAGACGCGCAAAGGCGCGGGTGCTCCACTTCCATGCCGACGATCCACGGGCAGCAGTTGCCGCGATCACCCAGGGCACCGCGCGACAGGTGCCTGAGCCGGATTCCCCAGGCTGATCAGGCTGCCGATGCGAGCGGTGACTCCACCGTCGGCTGTGCTGAGCGGTGGGCGGGGCGCCGGGTGAGGCGGCGGGTCATGAGGGTGATCGCCGTCCAGGTGATCAAAGCCTCGGAGTGCTGCGGCAGCCTTTCACAGTCCCGGCAGTTGCGTCGGGCCCGCATGATCCACGACAGCGAGCGTTCCACTACCCACCTGCGGGGAAGGACGATGAAGCCGGGCTGTCCCGGGGGCCGGGCGACAACGTTGATCGTGAGGTTCAGGTGCTTCTTCGCCCAGTCGACCAGCTGGCCGGAGTAGGCCGAGTCCGCCCAGACGACCCTGATCTCCGGGTGCATCAGCATGAGCCGGAACAGCACCTCCTTCGCCGCATCCCGGTCCGGAAGGTCAGCCGGAGTGACCAGCACCAGCAGCGGGGTGCCCCGGGTGTCGACCACGAGGTGCCGCTTTCTTCCATTGACCTTCTTTGCCGCGTCGTAGCCGCGCGAGTCCCTCCCGACGGTCTCGGCGGCCTTCACACTTTGGGAATCGACCACGGTGCCACCGCGTTAGGAGTCTTGCCGGAGGCCAGGCGGACACGGCGGCGGAGCTGGTCACGGATGATCCCAAGCACGTCGGCCGCCGCCCACCTCGCGAAGAATCCATAGATCGTGCGCCAGGGCGGGAAATATTTCGAATCAGTACTCGTCGGTGATGCCACCTATTACACGTGAGAGCGACTCTGCACAGGGTTCCCAGCTCGCCAGATTCCGCGTTCGGGAGATTCCGCAGGAACGGGCAAGAGGCCCAACGCGCCGTCAGGCGCGGCCGCGCACCCAGTGCCAACCGATGAAGGTGTGCCGCAAGTTCACCTCCAGCCGGCACGAGGCCGTGCAGTCGCCATTCAGCTGCACGGCGGAGTCGTGGGTGTTGGCGTACCAGCTACCCGTGGGGTAGAAGATCCCGCGGTAGCCGAACTCCGCGTGGGCGGCGGCGCGGGCCCCGGGGTACCCGGTCTGGCTCGTGGGCCTCTGTCAGTTGCACAGCTAGTGCGCCGGATTGCCCCGCGCACACGGGGCGTTGAACGCGCACGGAAACTGGGCAACCCTCCTGACTGTCCAGTCCACGTGTTAACCCGGGCCACGTCGCGCCCGACCACCATGAATAGGAGACCGGATGGCCGAGGCATGCGACATCGAGGTCGTCGTCTTCGACGTCCTCGGAACGATGGTCGACGAGTCAGGCGGACTTCGAGCGGCCATTCGCGACGCGGTGCCCGCGTCCGACGATGCGTCTGTCGACCAGCTGCTCACCGTGTGGCGAGAGCATGTCGAGCACGAGCAGCAACGCATCGAGGGAGAAAGCCGGGCATACGCCAACACCGAGATCATCGACCGCGAGGCAGCTCAACGCGTAGCCGACTGTGCCGGGCTCACCGACCCGGTGGCCATCGAGCGATTGGCTACCGCGGGTCAGCGCCTAAAACCCTGGGACGACTCCCTCGCCGGACTCACGCGCCTCGCGCGGCGATTTCCTGTACTGGGGCTCTCCAATGCCAGTCGCGCGACTCTGCTCCGACTCAACGCATACGCCGGGCTGCGCTGGCACCAAGCCTTGTCCGCCGAAGATGCCCAGGCCTACAAGCCCGCACCGGAGGTCTACCAGCTCGCGGTCGACGCGGCGGGATGTCCATCAGAGCGCGTGTTGATGGTCGCCGCCCACGCCTGGGACCTTCGCGGAGCTCAGGCGGTGGGAATGCGGACCGCCTACGTTCAGCGACCAGTCGGGGATCCTCCGAAGAGGACCGACACCTTCAATTGGCGGTCAGACAGCCTGGATGAGTTGGTCGCGGCGCTGACGGCGACGTAGAAGCGCCGATCCGATGAATGATCCCCGCGTCCAGGGGGTGGACGTCGACGGCCCATCGCAGGTTCCTGATCTGGTCGAGGGCTGGAGTCTGGGGCCGGCTCCACGAGGAGATCCTGCACCGGCTCGACGATGCGGGCCTCCTCGATCTCTCCCGAGCGGTCCTCGACTCCGCCCACGTCCGCGCTAAAAAAGGGGCGAACTCACAGGTCCGAGCCCCGTGGACCGGGGCAAGCCAGGCTCCAAGATGCATGTCCTGTCGGACGCGAACGGGCTGCCCCTCGTTGTCGGAGTCTCGGCCGCCGACACCCACGACAGCCAGGCATTGAAGCCCATGGTGCTCGGTCACCAATCGAGACACGACCCCTACCGTGGGTGTCACTTCAAGCCCCAGCGTCTGTATGCCGACAAGACACCCCATGCAGCTATTGGTCAAGCAGCTGCTGCGACCGGCGGTAGCGCCGGTTGAGCGAAGGCAATCGTTTCATCGAGGTCGAGGGCAGACGGGTAGACAAGCACACGAAGCTCCTGGCAGCACGGGCGATCTTGGTCGTGAACCCGTCTACCAGGAGCTTCATCGCGTGCGCAGGCCAACCGGCAGACTCATCAACCAGGTTGGCAGTCGACTTCATCGTTGCGGGCTCTGTATAGGCTGGTGCACGTGGATGTGACGGGGTGTCTTGGGTGCGACCTTCTGGCCGGGCGTCGGGAGTTGCCCGGAGGCGTCCTGCACGAAACCGCTGCTTGGGTGGTGAACCACGTCGTCGGTCCAATGAATCTCGGCACCTTGATCGTCGGTCCGCGGGAGCACGTCGTGGCCATCGCGGAGCTCGAGGACACGGCAGCGGCGGAACTCGGCCCCTTGCTGCGCGATACCGCTCGTGTCGTGGAGACGTTGTGCCGGCCTGAGCAGACCTACGTGTGCATGTGGTCGCATGGCCGCGACGCGCGCAAGCACCTGCACATCGCGGTCCAGCCGGTGACCGCGGAAGTGCGGGCCCGCCACGGCGGGCTGCGCTCCGAGCAACTCCAGGCCCAGATGCTGGCGGAAGGTGACGAGCCGGACATCACGGATGTCGAACGGTTCTGCGAGCGGGCTCGCGAGCTGTTCCGAGCGATCGCCGACAACAGCGTCGAAGACCGCAGCTGATCACCGTGCCGGGGCGACGTCACGGGCGTAGTCGGACGAGCACATGCAAGGAAGTAGTGCAGTCTCCTCCATCACGCACCCTCAACGTGAGGTTGGAAAAGGCTCAAGACGCCAGACACCCTCGGGGCTGCGCATCCACCCGTGTCGTATACGTGAACGGGCTCCTGGGGATCCCAAGCCGACGTATCACGAGATCACGACGACCGACCTGTCCCCGCTCACCACGGCCGCGGGCCGCTGGTCGGGATGGCGAAGGAGTTCCACAAGCAGAGATCCGCCAACAAGCAGGATGTACAGGGCATCTCCATGGGCCAGACCTGGACGGGGCTGAGCGCGTACTCCGCCAACCGGCGCTTCACCATCACGCTCAAGGAATTCCAGAACGCCCAGGTCGGGGCCAAAGCGCTGACCCCTCATAGGCTGATTCCATGGGACTCATCGACAAGCTGACCGGAACCAAACGCCCCGCCGCCGGCGTCGCGCCAGACTCAGCCGAGGAGGTGCGGACAGCCCTGCTCAAACTCAACCGGCCCGATGTGCCGTACGTCATCCGCGACGACGACGCGGATGACGCCGACCTGGTGGCGGAGTGGCGGATGACGGAGCCCGCCTGGCAGACCTTCTTCATCGAGTCCCAGCTGACTCGCGCCGTCCGGATCCGGATGCGCCTGGCCCAGGAGGACCATGAGGTCCGCGCCCTCGAGGAGCAGTGGGAGGTCACCCGAGTCGGGAATCCGCCGAGGCTTGCCATTTCGTCGGAGTACTCGCGCGGGCCGGACAGGACCGTCTCCCGCCACTGGACGATCGAACGCGGGGACAGCGGCCGCCTCGAAGCGACGGAGATTTTCCGCTTCGACGGCGCGGAGCTGCGAAGCCCCCTGCGGAACGCCGTCCTCAAGTCAGGCTGGACCTGGCGCGGAGTGGCTTTCGGCAAGCTGTGAGGCCAGCGGGACCCCCTGACTCGCCGCCTCGGCGCGAGGATGGGACTCATCGACAGGCTGACCGGCACGCAGCACCCTGAAGTCGGCGTCAGACGTCGGGCTGCCCACTGAACGAATAGGTGCGCAGTCCGGTCGACATCGCTGCGCAGAAAAGAGTTCAATCCCCAGGTCAGGAGCTACTGAACGTGAATGCGTGATGTCGGCTTGTTGCGGTCAGCTGTCCATGGTCAGGCCGGTGCCTGCGAGGCAGCTTCGCTGCATACGGCACGGCAGCTAAGGATGAAGGCGTCGACGGCGTCGTCAACCAGTTGGGTGCGGGGCCAGGCGACACCGATCTGGCTGGGACTGACGCCCGTCAAGGGCCGGTAGACGACGTCCGGGCGCTGGTAGAAGCGGGCGGTCGCTTCGGGGGTGAGGCTGATGCCCTGGCCGTGGGCGATCGCGTTGAGCCATTCATCGGGGTGGTGCGCGACCGCGCCGATACGCACCGGGTGGCCCTGGGGCTCATCGGTCGCGAGCCAGTAGTCGCGCCACGCTCCCGACTCGGCGGGAGTCGCCACGAACGGTTCGTCATACAGATCCTGGAACCGGATCCGGTCCTCCCGCGCGAGGTGATGCCCCGCAGGCAGGGCGATCCAGCGTGGCTCGGTCAGCAGCACCTCGACGTCGAAGTCGCTCTGCGCGGGCACTGGCAGGCGCAGCAGCGCCACGTCGACCTCGCCGGTGGCCAGCCCGGCGGTGGGGTCGGTCCATTCGGTCTGCCGCATCTGGACCCGCCAGCCGGGCCGGCGCCGGGCGAAGTCGGCGATGATCAGTTGGGTGCGCTCATGGGCGGCGCTGGCGACGAAGCCGACCCGTAGGGTGCATGCGGCCCGGCTCGTCCGGCCAGCGGGTGGCGGCCAGACGAGCGTGCAGCTCATCGAGTTGCGCCTGCGGGATGTCTATGCGGGAAGAGCGGATGCCGTCTGTCGTGTTCGCCATGGCTGTGACGCTATGGCTTGCTTAGGTCAGCTCCGGTCCTAACCTCCGGGCAGTCTGGAGGCGTGCTGGAGACCTCCGGGCGGCTGCTGGAGCTGCTCTCCCTGCTGCAGACCCACCGCGACTGGTCCGGCGCCGAGCTCGCCGAACGCCTCGATGTCAGCCGGCGCACCCTGCGCCGTGATGTGGAGCGGCTGGGCGAGCTCGGCTACCCGGTGCACGCCACCCAGGGCGCCGCCGGCTACCGGCTCGGCGCCGGGGCCGAGCTGCCACCGCTGCTGCTCGACGACGACGAGGCCATCGCTGTCGTGGTCGGCCTGCGCACCGCGGCCGGTGGCTCGGTCGCCGGGATCGAGGAGGCCTCGCTGCGCGCACTGACCAAGCTGGAGCAGGTGCTGCCGTCCCGGCTGCGGCACCGGGTGAACACCCTGCACACCGCTACCGTCCGGGCCGGCGCGGCCCCGGCTCCCAAGGTCTGCGCCCAGACCCTCATGGCCATCGCCGAGCGTGCCGCCGACGCGAGCGGCTGCGCTTCGACTACACCAGCCCCGGCCACGGCCACAGCATCCGCTCGGTCGAGCCGCACAGCCTGGTCAGCTTCGGCCGCCACTGGTACCTGGTCGCCTGGGACAACGACCGCACCGACTGGCGCACCTTCCGCGTCGACCGGCTCACCCCACGCACCCCGACCGGCCCGCGGTTCAGCCCCCGCGAACTCCCGACGGCGACGTGGCCACCTATCTGGCCTACCAACTGTCGTCGCGGACCTGGCCCTTCCCGGCCACCATCACCCTGCACGAGCCCGCCGCAGCGGTCGCCGACCGCATCTGGCCCGGCATGGGCGTCATCGAACCCGTCGACGACCACGACTGCCTGCTGCACCTGGGCGCCGACACCCCCCGCGACCTCGCCTGGTGATCACCTCGGTCGACGCCGATTTCACCCTCACCCACGCCCCTCCCGAACTCGCCGACGCCCTGCACACCCAAGCCACCCGCTGCCTGAACGTCGTACGCGGGGTATAGAGGCCCGTTTCCTGCAGGTGCCGGGCTCAAGAACATCGTCCGGCCTCCCGCACACCTACCGCTGCACCTACGCCTGCGCCTGGGTCCAGGTGAAGTACCACTACGGCCTCTCGGTCAACTCCACCGAGAAGAGTGCCCTGTTCTTCGTCCTCAACGGCTGCTGACAGCCCCCGGTACGAAGGGAAGAGCACACGGCGGGCCCCGTGGAACGACGGGGCCCGCCGCGCGCCGGCGGCCGGGCGCTGGACGGACCGGCGGCCGATCAGGCGAGAAACGCCTGACGCAGTTCCTTGGCGCAGCCGGGCTGGCGTGAGACGCACGGTGCGGGCCAGCGCTGGGTACCGAACGTCCGCCCCTCTGCTGTCGGTCCTCAGCCGTACCGTCGGAGGCGAGGACGAGGAGGGAAGCGTGGGACGCAGACCATCACCGGACCGCGCGGCACCAGGCACACCTGGCAGAGAAGGACTTGGACGCCATCGCTGACCCCGGCCAGCGCGCCGGCGTCAACGCCATGCTCGCGGTGACGCACGCCTTGTTGGCGACCGCAGAGGACGTACGCGGCACCAGCCAGCCGATGCTGGAGCTGCAGGAGGTCATCCGCTCCGGAAGGTGATCCGGCACCCGCGGAGGGCCCGGCGACTTGCCGGGCCCTCCGCGTCCTCCGGTTCCGCTCTGGCTGCCGTGCCGTCAGGTCTCGCAGTGGCCGGATACGCCGGTGGTGTCCGAACCGGGGGAGAGGCGCAAACAGCCACCGGCCACACCCCTCTGACATCGTCACGGGGGTAGGGGCCAAGGCGGCCGGGGCGCTGTATGTCCGCATACAAGCGCGCCCTGACCCCAGCCTCGCCGGGCACGCGCCGCACAGGGCCGACACCGGAGGTCGCCCCACCGCCGGTCCAGCTCGGCCATCGCCGCGAGCGCGGTCGCCTCGTCGGCGGCGGTGATGTCCAGGACCATCAGGCCCGGTTCGCAGAGGTGCTGCTCGTGAATACGGTCCATGCCCCGCCCGACGCTTCGGGTGCCGGTCGCGGTTCGCTGCTGAGCGCCACATCACTCGCTCGGATGCACCGTGCCGGGACCGACTCCATCATCGCTCGAGCTGGCCACTCTCCTCGTCGAGGAGTGCCTGCCGAGGTGGAAGGGACCGAGCCTGTCACCGACACGAGCTATGCCCATCAGCAGCTCTGGGGTCCCGCGAGGCGGCTGTACAGCTTGGAGACGACGCTGGCCTCCCCGCAGGGTTGGCGCCGTGTGCGTGCACACGGCGCTACGCCCGCACAGAGCTTGGGCCCCATTCAGAACCGTATCGATGCCTCGTGGAGCCCTTTGGCTTGCTCAAATCACTTCGTTGCTCTGCTCGTTCATGCCGTGGCGTGATGTTCCCAGATGATGATGTCGGCCGCGCGCAGCAGGCTCAGTGGCCGGCCGTCGGGGGTGCGGAGGGGCGAGGCGAGTTCCTCAAGCCATTCTTGGTTGGCGCGCAGATCTGCCTGCAACAGAGGCCACAAGCGCCTGGGAGTGTCCCGGTAAGGCCCATAGGGTGGCGCCTGCCCGGTGTAGAAGCGGTACACGGTTCTGTCGAAGATCGGAACCAGATGAGGCCGCTTGCGATGAAGGATCTTCGTCACCGACACAGCCTTGAACCCTGGCACGCCGTGCCCGCCTGCTTCGCCCGACGCGATCAGCGCCTGATCGACCAGTGCCCACGCGCCCTCACCAGCGCGGAGGTCAGCCTCCAGAAAGGTCGCGGAACGCCCGGCAGCCGAATCCAGCACGGCCTGCATCGCCTGAAGCACCAGCGCGCCCGGCCCGTCCGGACGGAACAGCGGCACCACCTGCCGGTACCCGATGGGCACGCTCAACAGGGCCGGCGCCAGACAGTCCAGGGGAGTGAGGACGTAGGGGTCGCCTTGCCGGTCGTATGTGGCAAAGGCCCTTTCTCCCGAGAGGTCGGTGTAGGTCAGCAGGTGCTGCGCCGCACAGGAACGTAAGTCAGCGATGCTTCTTCTCGGCTCGGTCACCGGGTGAGGCTAGGGCGGCACCATGGTTGCCGGCCACTCCGCGGGCAACAACACACCCGACGGCGAAGCCGTGATCGAGGGACTGGGCCATGGGCCAGCTGGAGCCGTCCGTACCGCAGCGGCCGCTGTCATTGGACTGCGCGGTGGTTGTGACCAGGGCACGCGCATCGGCCCCCACCCGCCGACGTTCATGCCCGCCTTCACCGCACCCTCCGGCACCGAATCGGCGTACGGCGCCAGTTGGGTGCTGCCGGTGGCTCCATACGCTGTCGGAGCACTGGTGAAGCCACAGGCAGCCAGGATCATCGCTGCGCTCGCGATAACCCGTAAGGACAATCGCTTCCGTATTTTCATGGTCCTCCTTGCCGTCGGTCCGGCCGTCACGGTGTGCGTCGGCCGGTTTTCGATCGCCTGGAGCACACGAGTCATGCAGACGCGCGCATGACATTGAGGAAATCTTGTGGTGCGTTCGGCGGTCAACTGAAATCGGGGTAACGAACCTGGTCTGCGTCATAGTTGGCACTACTGCACCGCAGGCCAGCCCCGCCCACTCAGCCGCCCCCTGCTCACTGTCGACGCCGGAATGGCGCATTCGCCCTCGTCGTAGTGAGGAACGTTCTCGGTGAAACGCTGGATCTTTCCTCCGGAACGTTGCACTCCTTCGATGAAGCCAACCTCTGCTAACGCCTCGATGACCTGGTCAAAGGCGAACTGATTCACATCCAGCTGCTCAGCAGCCACAGCGCGCAGGGCCTGCGCATCGTCGATCAGCTCGTGGTCCCGGATCAAGGCGGCCAGGCTCCCGGCCATCCCGATCAGCTGGGTGTCCGCCAGGCGGGTTAAGGGCGTGCAGATCTTTGACTCGTCTTTTTGACCTTGGTTTGGGTGGGGTCGGAAGCGAGGAATGTCGCGACGTCGGCTGGTGCGCGGAAGCGGGCGGTGGAGGCGTTCATGTGGTGGCCGTGTGCTTCCAGGAGGGGGCGGACTTCCTGGTTCGCGCGGCTGATGGTCATGGCGGTGACACCGAAGAGTTGGCCGAGGAGGTCTATAGTGGCGAGTTTGCGCAGGTGGAGCACGGTGGCCAGGATCCGGTCAGCTGGTGCGAGCTTGGCTTTGGCGCCTGTGCCAGGGGCTACCAGGCGCTCGTGACCGCGACGGGTGCGGAGAGTCTGCTCGCGCTGTAGCTCCAGCTCGGGAATCAGTGAGCCTTTTTCAAGCTCACGCTGATGCGGCGAGGTGGAGGGTGGGGACGGCTTTGACCAGGTCGGTGATGCGGGTGGTACTGCAGCGGAGCTTGCGCAACGGCGGCCAGGTCTTGAGGGTGGCCATGGCCTGCTCGCCGACGGCGCGGATCTTCGCGTGGGAGACGTTGACGGCTCGCTGGCCTGCGGAGAGCTTGTTCCAGCGGCCGCAGTAGGGCGCTCGGAATTCCGATCGCTTTTGCTATTGGGGCTGGTGTGTTCCGGGGGTGTGTCCGAAGGTGCGGCGGAAGACGTCGATGAACGCGCTGGCGGACGACCAGCCGCACGCGTGGGCCACGGTGGTCACCTTGGTGTTGTCGGCCAGCAGGGCCAGGGCGTGGTAGAGGCGCAGTTGGGTGCGCCACTGCGGGAAGGTCATGCCGAGGTCGGTTTTGAAGAGGCGGGACAGGGTGCGGTCGCTTGCGCCGACCTGTTTGCCCAGTGTGGCCAGGGTGCGGTGGTCAGCCGGGTTGGTGTGCAGGATCTCGCACAGCGCCTTGAGCGGCGGGGCGGTGGGAGCGGGCAGGTACAGGGGCAGCTGGGGTGAGACTCGTAACTGGTCGAGCAGGACGGCTCGTAGTCGGCGGCGTTCGGGGCTGCCGTCGTGCGGGGTGCGGGTGTAGGCGAGGATCAATTCACGCAGGAGGGGGCCGACGGTCAGTACGGTCGGCTCGTCCAGGCCATGCGGGTTGTCGGTCGCAGGCAGTCCGATCAGGTGCAATTGGAGTCGGCCATGGGCCTGGTGGGCGTGCACGGTGCCGGCCGGTACCCAGATGGCGCGGGTGGCCGGCGCGATCCACGAGCCCGCGTCGGTGGTGATGGCCAGCACTCCGCGGCTGGCGTAGACGATCTGGTGGTCGTCGTGGCGGTGGGCGTCGATGGCGGCTCCGGGCGCCAGCCACTGAGCGCGCGTCGGTGCGACGGGCTCATGGCGGATGTTCTTCATTGTTTGGCGGTTTATCGGAAGCACGACAAGATGCTTAGCGGTGAGCATGGCGATGTGCCAAGGAACAAATCGATCATTCTGATGTCGGTTGGGCATGCTTGCGTGGACGTTTACCAGGGTGCTGTCGCGTCGCTCATCCCGTTCTTCGTCGCCGAGCGCGCCTACACGTACGCCGCGGCCTCGGGCATCGTGCTCGCCGCGTCCCTGCTGTCCTCCGTGGCCCAACCTCTGTTCGGTGCACTCACCGACCGGTGGGCGCTGCTCTGGCTGTTGCCCGTGAGCACGATCCTGGGTGGGCTGGGGATCGCTCTGAGCGGCCTCAGTGGTTCCTACGCGCTGACGCTGGCGTTCGTGGCGGTGTCCGGGATCGGGGTCGCCGCCTATCACCCCGAGTCGGCTCGCGTCGCACGGCTCGCCAGCCAGGGGAGTCACAGCATGATGGGCTGGTTCTCCCTCGGTGGCAATATCGGTTTCGCCGTCGCGCCCCTCATGGTCACCGCCGTCATCGCCACCGGCGGCCTGCGCCTCTCGCCGCTGCTCGTGGTGCCGGCCCTCGTCGGCAGCGCGCTGTGCCTGCCCGTCCTGCGCGCGCTGGACAACCCAACACATGCCGGTTCCAGCGCCGCGGCCCCGACGGAGACCGACGACAAGCTCTCGTTCGTGAAGCTATCGCTGGCAGTGGTCTGCCGGTCGATCGCGTTCATCGGCCTGAGCACGTTCATCTCGTTCTACGCCCAGCAGCGCACGGGAGGCGGCACGGCAGCGGGCACCGCGGCGCTGTTCGTGCTCTACCTTGGCGGCGCGGTGGGTTCTGTGCTGGGCGGCAGCCTGGCCGACCGCTGGGGCCGGATCACCGTGGTGCGCGGGTCGTACCTGATCACGGTCGCCGCCGTCGCGGGCGTCGTGTTCGTCCCCGGTCCGGCGATCTACTTGTTCGTGGCACTGACCTCCGTCGGCCTCTACGTCCCGTTCTCGCTGCAGGTCACCCTCGGCCAGGACTACCTTCCCACGCGCGTCGGCACCGCCAGCGGGATCACGCTCGGGCTGACCGTCAGCATCGGCGGCCTCGTCAGCCCCCTCATCGGCAGCGTCGCCGACGCCACCTCCCTGCGGACCGCCCTGACCCCACTGATCCTGATGCCCGCCCTGAGCTGGCTGTTGTTCCGCACACTGCCCGAACCCACCGCGCCGAAGCCCGTGGCAGCGGCGCAGCAGACCGGAGACAACACGGATGGCGAGCCATCTCCCGCCCAGCGCAATCACCGCTGACCGACCCGCAAGTTCCCCGGCAGGCCGGTCATGGAAGGCCGAAGACGTGAACGGCTCATCAAGCACGTCGCTGCAGGACGCGTGCCCGCTGAGGGACTGGGGGCTGCCTGGCCCCGCTGCGGCAGCCTTCGTGGCATCTGCCAGGCACTCGACGTCCGAAGGCGAAGTTGAGTACTGCCGATGCACCTGTGACGCGCTAGTGATCCTCTACAAGGGTGAACTGGCGGCCTTCGCCGGAACTCGCCGGGTCTACTGCGCCTTGAGGGCGGTCGACTGTTCGACATGACGAAACTCCTGTAGACGGGCTGTCAATCATGATCAACCGTGTCGGCCAGGAGCTTCAGGTGCTTGTCTACCCGTCCGCGATCGATCTGTCCAACGCCTCGGTGCAGTTGCTCACGCGGGAGTTGGCCGCACGCAGGCGTCGGATCGGCACCCGGTGGCGGCGGCTGCCCGCCGGTCGGCAGGCCCTGCTGGCGCTGGCGCATCTGCGGTGCGGCGACACCTATGCCCGACTCGCTGCGGCCTTCGGCATCGGGATCGCCACCGTCTACCGCTACATCTCCGAGGCCACCGAGGTCCTGGCCTCGCTCGCTCCGACCCTGACCCAGGCCATCACCACGGCGTCGGCCAAGGCGTTCGTGATCCTGGACGGCACGCTGCTGCCCATCGACCGGGTAGCCGCCGACCGGCCGTACTACTCCGGGAAGTACAGGAGGCACGGGATGAACGTGCAGGTCCTCGCCGACCCCTTCGGCCGGCTGCTGTGGGCCTCGCCGACCCTGCCCGGCGCGGTTCACGACATCCGTGCGGCCCGCATCCACGGCATCGTCGACGCTCTGGCCAAGGCCGCGATCTGCTGCTGGGCGGACAAGGGCTACCAGGGCGCAGGCGGCACGGTCCGAGTGCCCTACCGCGGCCGCTGGAACAAGCTCTCCGCAGGCCAGCGAGCCGTCAACGTCTCCCACGCGAAGATCCGCGCCGTCGGCGAGCAGGCCATGGCCACCCTCAAGACCTGGCGGCTGTTGCGCAAGCTCCGCTGCAGTACCACCCGCATCACCGACCTGGTCAAAGCCGTCCTCGCCCTCCACCTCGCGGAATCAGTGTGAGGTTGGAAAAGGCTCAGTGCTCGTGGCCCGAACGACTGACGCAATCGTCGGCATCCTGGCTCTGGTGTTGTTGCCCTTGTCGTCCGGCTTGCGGGCTCGCGTCGATGGTGTGGTCGTTGACGGTGGTGCGTGAGGCCAGGG
>NZ_JBQQBX010000052.1:0-37214 GCF_052245475.1 Streptomyces sp. 7N604
ACGCGTTCCCGCCCTCAACCGCCCGATTCCGCACCCCAACGGACGTGGCCGCCCACCTCGACAAGTACAGCAGCCAGCCCCCGATGAAGATCAAACCCGCATGTTGATTCTCTGCGAGCCCTAACGACGGGGACGTCGGTTCACCTGTGCGGCTCCATAAGCAGCGAAGCGCCGACAGCTCGTCGTCGCATACCCGCCAAGCAGGGTCATGTCCCGTGGAGTGGTGTAGTCACGGGTTGAGCTGATTCGGTTCCGGCTGTCGAGTGATCTGCGGTTCGGGATCGGTCGGCTTGTCGGTGAAGAGCTCGGCCATGGAGGCTCCGGAGAGATAGAGGCGGTCGAAGACCTGCCATTCGTCGTGGAGTTCGGCCAGGACCGCGGCAGCGAGCCGTTCCAGGGCGGCTGGGTTGGCGAAGACCTGGACCACGTCGGCCCGCCGCTACGCGCTGGACCGTTTCGTGCCGAGCTTGCGCACGCCCCGTCTGGTGTTCGGCACCGCAGCGGTGGTGCTGGGGTTGCTGGTCGCCGGAGTCGTCCTGCTCCAGCGCAAGTAACCGTACGGCGGGGCCCGGGTCGGCATCGGGTCGGCCCGGACCCGCTACGGCATGCCGCTCCCGGGAGCGGCCACAGAGATGGGAACCAGCTCACGCGAACAAGCGCCCGGCAGCCGGCCCAGAAGGTCGTGCCGCTCGGGTGCTGTTCCATTGCGTGCTGCCCACCGAGTTCGGTGAGCAGCACGTCGACTATGGCCGTACCGCGGCCCCCGATGGCGTCAAGGGACGATGCCTGCACATGGGGCCGCCGTTCCGCGCGGCCGGCACCGTGGACAGCGGGCAGGAGTCGCCGGAGGCCGTCCTCACCGCCGCATTGCTTCCCGCAGTTCTGTGCGCACCGCCGGGGTCAGCCACTCGCCGCACCGGTCCGCCAGCGCGGTCATCTCGAAGCCCACCTGGTCCATGTCGCATGCGGAAGAGGCGAGCACGGCCAGGAACGAGCTGTCCGAGATGGCCATGATGAAGAAATAACCGGCCCTGAGTTCCACCATCGTCTGGACCACGCCTCCGGCGTCGAAGATCCGCGCGGCTTCTCTGGTGAGGCCGGCGAACCCGGAGGAAACCGCCGCGAGCTGCTCGGCACGGTTGCGTGACAGGGCAGCGGACATGGCCAGGAGCAGCCCGTCCGAGGTGAGGACCGCGGCGCTGGCAATGGCGGGCACTTGATCGACGAAGTCGTTGATCAACCAGTCCAGGTTGCGGGCACCGGTGCTCAGCTCGGTCACGAGTCCTGACCTTTCTTCTCGGGATCGTGTCGGTCATCCGTAAGATCGGGAGGACCAGGGGTGCCGGGCGCGGCTGTCACGCATTCCGCGGCTTGTGGCTCAGGAGGATTAATCCCTCAGAGCCCCGCGACGACTCCTCGTCTCTGGTCATCTCTCGTCATCCGTGGTCATCCTCGGCGGGGAGCCGGTGCCGCCAGTCCCGTTCGCACGGCTCTTGCGCCCCCGTTGCAACCCGCGCTGCAAGCCGGACAGGCGGGCACGGATGGCATCGGGCGAGGAACGCGGTCCCTCGTCCGATGGTTGTTCGCTGTCCTGCAGCGACCCCGGCTTGAGGTGCTCGCTGGGAACCCGCGTCGGCAGGTCGGCAGGAGTAAGCGGCTCCGCCGCCCGCCCTTCCCCGGCACGGATGAAATGCTGCTGTGCCCGGGCGGCACTAGTGGATCCGGTGCTCCAATGGGACGGGGGCCGGCCGGCAGAGGGCGGACGGGTTGTGCTGACGAGCAGCGCCTCGGGGATGCGGACCTCCGCCACGGTGCCGTGGACCACCCCCGGTCGCAGGCGCACCGTCATGCCGTGGCGGGCGGCCAGGCGAGCCACGACGAACACGCCCATCTGCTGGGAGATCCGCACATCCGGCGAGGCGGGCTCGGCGAGCTGCGCATTGATCTCCTGCAGCGTCGACACCGAAAGGCCGAGGCCGGAATCGATCACCTCGATCAGCGGCACGCCCGGCCTGTGAAAGCGGCACGCGATCCGCACCCGGCTCCTGGAGCTGGAATAGCACAGCGCGTTCTCGATCAGTTCGGCCAGCAGATGGACCACGTCGTCGACCGCTGAGCCGACGAGGCGGATCTCGGGCATGTCTACGACGTCAACGCGCTCGTATCCCTCGACCTCGGCGAGAGCGGCCCGGGCGACGTCGAGCAAGGGAGCCGGGTCGCGCCGGGGCGAGGTACCAGCATCGCCGGCTAGGACGAGCAGGCCATCGCCGTGGCGGCGCATGCGCGTGGCGAGATGGTCCAGCCGGAAGAGGTTCTCGAGCTGGTCGGGATCCAGTTCGGCGTTCTCCAGGCGGTCGATAAGGTTCAGCTGACGTTCGACCAGGCTCTGGATGCGCCGGGCGAGGTTGACAAACATCGCGCTGATGCTGGCGCGCAGCCGTGCCTGCTCCGTGGCGAGACGGACGGCCTCGACGTGCACGGCGGCGAACGCCCGGGCCACCTCGCCGATCTCGTCGGGCGGACCCACGGGCACTTGGCGAACAGTGATCACGCCGGGATCGCGCTCGGCCTCTGCCAGGCGCTGGACCACGGCGGGCAGCTCCCGGTCGGCAACGGTGAGTGCCGACGATCGCAGTGTGCGCAACGGTCTGATGATGGACCTTGCCACCGCCAGGGTGATGGTGACGGTACTGGCGAGCAGCAGCACAAGTAGCGCTGACTCGACGTACGCAGCACGCATCGCGGACCGGCGTCGCTGCTCCACTTCGGTGCGCAGCGTGTCCTCAAAACCGGTCCTGACCTTACGGATCAGGTTGCCGGTGCGGGTGGCCGCGGTGTACCAGGCTGTCGGGTCGCTCACCTTGGTGGTGCGGCTTGCCCGGTCCGGGATCAGAGCCGCGAACTGGTTGGCAAGCAGGACGCGGATCCGCTCACTCTCGTCCACGTCGCCGCCGGTCACCGTCTCCGCGTACGCCAACCGCTCGGTGGCGTCGGCGGTCAGCCGGAAGGACGCCAAGCTGCTGCGCCGGTCGGCGGTGGCACGGTCGAGCTGGGAGCGTTCCGCGGTGTCAAGGGAACCCCGTTCCAGCGCGACGGAAACCAAGGCGCGCTCCCGGGAGGCGGCCGCCTCGGCGAAGGCGAGAGTGGTGGCTGTGCGTCTGCGCTCGGCGAGCCCGCGATCGTGACTGGCCGAGGTCAGTTCCTCCATCCCGTTGAGCAGCGCGTCGACCAGCTCGCCGTAGGCCCGGAACACCGCCAAGGACGGGAAGGGAGTACGCTCGTCGTCGACGGCGTCCCGCATGGTCGGCAGCCGAGTGCGTAGCTTGTCGACGGCGAGTGTGCGGAGCGGGAGTGCGGGCCCGCCCGCGTCGCGCAACTCGGCGCCACGAGCTGCGATCGTCCTGATCTGGTGGTCCACGTCGCGACGAGGCTTCGCAAGCGCCGGGGTGCCTCGCTGGGAGGCCAGGTGGCGGGCGGTCAGGTCGCGTTCGGCCTCCACGGCATGGGCGAGCTCGGCGAGATCGGCGGCCACATCAACCGCTATGCGCTCGCGTTCGTAGTCCTGCACCCGGTCAGTGGAGGCGAGAACGCGCGAGCCGGACAGTCCGCAGGCCGTTATCAGCGGAATGAGGGCGACCGCGAGCACGCGCGGCCCCACGCGCCATCGGCGCCACCGCCAAGGGCGCCGCGCGTGCGACGGCGCCGTGGATGCGGCGGTGGGCGGAGCCACTGCGTCCCGATCACGGATCTGCACAGGCGGATGACCTTCCTCGAGAGCGTTGTGGTTCATCCGAACATCACGGTCACATCGAATCGGCGACTGAGAACGCCGAAGCGCAGCATCAGGTCGGCGACCCGCTGGATCCGGATCGGGTTGGTGGAAGCCGGGAATGCGCCGACGTTCACGAACGAGGCTGTCCGCTTGTCGATCTCCGTGTACGTCGGCAGGATCGCGGTTACCACGGCGGGATCCGCACACGCCTGCTGCGCCCGTTTCATGGCCCGGGTGAAGGCTGCCACCGTACCCGGATTGCCTTTGGCCCAGGAGGTGGTGGAGGCATAACCGGCGATCGGCAGGTTCTCCGTGGGCCCACTCGTCGCGTCGCCCAACTGCTCGGCCTCCAAGGCGCGCTGGGCGCTGGTGATGAACGGATCGACCATGACTGCCGCGTCGACCCGGCCTTTCTCCAGGGCGTCTGCCATGTCGGGGAACGGCAGCTCAACGAAGCTCACCTCGTCCTCGTCCACCCGGTGGGTCGACAGCAGCGACACGGTGGCGAGGTGAGCGACGTTGTGCCGGACATTCACCGCCACGGTGCGTCCCTTGAGATCCGCGGGCGATCGCATCGTCGTGCCTCGCGCGACCATGAGCGCGATGGTCCCTCCCGTCGCCTGATAGCCGTCGGACACGATGCGCAGGTCGCGCCCCGTGTCCTGGGCCTGGATGAAGGACACGTAATTGCCGAAGGTGATGTCGAGGTCGTCCTCCAGGCGCGGTATTCCTGCCGTCCCTCCGACGATGGTCTCGGTGCTCACCTCCAGGCCCTCGGCTCTGAAGAACCCGTCGCGCACTGCCAGATGAAGGGGGGCACAGTCGACGATCGGCATGACTCCGATGGCCACCGACCCATACCTCAAGCCCTCTTGGGCTCCCGCCCTCGCCCGTGGCTCGTTCCCCTCCGTCGTCTCCGAGCAACCCACGAGGGACGCGGCGCAGGCCGCGGTTATGCCGGACAGAAGATGTCGGCGGGTGAGGCTGGTGCTCCGTCCGCCAAACGTCAGCGGCGTGCTTGCCGGGGCCATCGTCTTGTGATTGTCGGTGACTTCACCACCGAGCTGCTGAAGAGGCGTCGGAGTGCCGGTCTCCGCTACGGGTGTGGTAGCCACAGATGCGCGCCCGCCGGGCGGGCGGGAGTTCGGGCGCCGCGGGTGTGTTGCCGGGGATCTGGGTGTCATGGCGGCGGTCACGAGCCTTCGTTGTCGAGGACGGCCTCGTCGCGGGCCGGGGCGAATCCAGGAGAGTTCGCATAGTGAACTTTTATTTACTTTCGGCCATGATATGTACGCCAGGCCTCCGTGGCTGTCAACGGTTCGGGCCAAATTCCCGGCGAAGGCGCCCAGGGCCTCGCGACGGGTATGCGTGGGCGCTCCGGGGCGCGGAGGCGCCGGTCGTGGGCCCCGCCGCCGCCGGCTGACACCGCCGCCGACTCGCGCAACGCAACGGAGGGGACCCGCCTGGCCGGCGGCCGGACCGGACCCGCCACGGAGAGGACCACACCGTCCACATCGCCGTAAACCACCGGTCACGCTCAGTTACCCGTGCCCGCGGCGGGGGCGGTGTGACGAGCCGGCGGAGCCCGGCGCCCCGCACCCGGAACGGCCGGAAGAATGGACTAGGAATGGACTAGTGTGGGATTTGAACTGGTTATCAGAGTTGATCCGCATGAATGACGAGAGCACCGTGAAAGAGCGCGACGATCACACGCGCTCACAGGCAGCGGCCGGGCGTCCCGGCGTGTCCGCTCTGGAGCACTCGGCGTCGGCAGACCGTGACGTGCGGCTGGCCGACGTGCTGCGTCGGGCGGTGGAGCAGCTGTCCGCTACCGCGGCCATCCTCTACGTGCCCGTGGATTCGAACCGGGTGCTGTCCGCGTCGGTCGTGGTCGGCGGTCCGGTCTCGATCTTCGCGGCCATAGATCGCATCGAGGTGGACGACGACCGCTTCTCGGTCAGCGTCGCGTACCGCACCAACGAACAAGTGGTGTCCTCCTATGGGCAAGCCCGGATCAATGTGCCCCTGCCGTTTCCCTACACCGTGGCCTCCACCCCCTTGCTGGCGGCGGGTGTCCCCCGGGGCGTCCTCACGATCCTCTGGGCTCCGCCGCAAGGCCCCCGGGAACTCCTCCCGCGGGAGAAGCGGAACTGCCTGGCCATGGCCGACGAATTGGCCAACGAGCTGCTGAAACTAGGGGAACCGCCCCCGTCGCCCCAGATGCCGCACTTCCTGATGCCTATCCCCGGGCAGGCTTCCGGAACTCTGAGCGAACTTCCCGGCGACGGGCGCGATCAGGGCTCATCAAAAGTAGCCGAATACCCCGGTCTTGCTTTTCTCTACCGTATTTACAAACTTGCCTGCGCACTGACCGAGAAGGTCCGGCTGCACGACATCATCGACATAGCTGTCTCCCACATCATGGTGCCTTTCGCCGCCCAGGGAATGGTGGTTTCGGTCATCCATGAAGACGCGCCGCGGGTGCTCGGCTACACCGGCTACTCGGCGGACGTCGCCCGCTCCCCGTTCAGGGCCAAAGGGGGCGCGAACGGGGCCGGCGCACGCATCCCGGTCGTGGAGTCGGCGCTCTTCCTGGAGTCCGCTGCGGCCATGGCCGCAGCCGGACCGTTCGGCGAGGGCAAGCAGGCCTGCGCCCTGCTGCCGTTGGTCATCGGCGGCCACCGGGAGGGCGTGTTCGTCCTGGGCTTCGAGCACCCCCACCGCTTCGGCTCCGACGAGCGGGCGGCCCTGGTGACGATGGCGGGCCTGCTCGGGCAGTCCCTGGGACGTGCCCGCCTCTTCGAAGCCGAGCGCTCCATGGCCCGCGGGCTGCAACGGGGACTGCTCCCTCACATGCTGCCCCACTTGGAGCAACTGGACACCGCGGTGCGTTACTCGCCGGCCAAGCCAGGGGTCGAGGTAGGCGGCGACTGGTACGACGTGCTCGTCCTCCCCGACGAGGGTGTGGGCCTCATCATCGGCGATGTGGAAGGTCACAGCCCGGCCGGAGCAGCGATCATGGGCCAGATCCGCAGCGCTGTGCGGGCCTACGCCGCGGAAGGGCACCGCCCCGGCGACCTGTTGGGACGCACCAACCGACTGCTCGCGGAACTGGGCATCGACCAGTTCGCCACCTGCTGCTGCATTTGGCTGGACCTGACGGACGGCACCGCGGAGATCTCCTCCGCGGGCCATCCGACGCCCCTGCTGAGCCATCCGGACAGCGGCATCGTCGTGCCGGATGTTTCCGTGGGACTACCGCTCGGGGTCGCCCCGGACACCGTCTACCCCTCGGCCGAACTGACCGTGGCCCCTGGGACGTTGCTGGCGCTCTACACCGACGGGCTGGTGTGCTCCCGTTCCGTGGACCTGACCAGCGGAACCCGGGCACTGCATGAGCTCTTGGCCGAAGGCCAGGGCCAGCGTCTGGAGGAACTGGCCACCCGGCTGATCGGTATCGTCGGCGGGCCCGAATCCCGCGACGACGACGTGGCACTGCTGCTCGCCCGGTACGACGGGGCCGGGCCGGACCACCGGCGCGTCGGCCGGATGTCCGTCCACCGCCACGACCTTCAGAGCGTCAAGGGCGTCCGGGACTTCGTGCACGAGCACCTGCGGCACTGGGGATGGGAAGAGGTCTCCTACGAGGCCGAGTTGATGGCCACGGAACTGGTCACCAATGCGCTCATCCATGCCGACAGCGACGTGGACGTACGGCTTCGGGAGCTCCCGGACCTGATACGGGTGGAGGTGCGCGACTGGGATCCGCGGCCACCGATGCCCGCCCCGATCACCCTCTTCGGCGATGTCGACTCCGAGGCCGAGCATGGCCGGGGGCTGGTCATCGTGGAAGCGCTGGCCTCGGGGTGGGGCAACAGTCCCAGCGGGCGCGGCAAGGCGGTGTGGTTCGAGATGAGCCGCGCGGCTGAGCCCGGGTGAGCCGTGAAGGCGTGCCGACCGCCCCTGGACGCCGGAGACCAACGTCCGCAGGTCCGCGGCCGAGCGCGCAGACGATGCACCTCCCGCAAGCGCGAGCAGAACAACGAGACGTGCATCGAACGTCGTTGACGGGCGGACCGCTCAGCCGATGTGCAGGCCCTGCCCTTGCCGAAAACCTCGTCCATGCAGGTCACGCTGCATGTCGGGATTCGCGGAGGATGCCTCCGGGCGATCGTGTCGTCGTATGTCGAGGTAAGGCGTGCAACCGTCTGGCGATCGCGATGCCCTGGTGCGGGCGGTGTCCGTTATAGAACTGCTCGAACTCGCATAGGGCATGGAGGAAGTGCCATTGGTTCCAGATCAACTCCGGTCCAGGAGCCCCCGGCGACAGGTCTCCACCCTGCGGGTGCCGAAAATTGCGTCCGCCTCGTCACACTATCTTGTGGTCTTGCGGGGTCGGCAGGTCTCCCGCGGTCGGTCATGGGTTCGACCTGGCCAGGTTCGCTGCGCAGCGACTTGGTTGAGTTGCGAT
Organism: Streptomyces sp. 7N604; assembly: GCF_052245475.1. NCBI lineage: Bacteria > Bacillati > Actinomycetota > Actinomycetes > Kitasatosporales > Streptomycetaceae > Streptomyces > Streptomyces sp. 7N604. Next base: position 8,244 of record NZ_JBQQBX010000052.1, read on the forward strand.
GGCCATGTCGCGGCTGCTCCACTGCGGCACTTGACGGGTTCCGTGTACGGCTCCATAGAGAGCTTGACGGCGCGCCAGGTCTGCGTGAGTCTTAAAGTGGAGCAAACGAGGAGAATTGGCGCGCTGGGGGTCAAGGGGTCGCAGGTTCGAATCCTGTCGTCCCGACGGTGTACAGGTGGCGTTCGCTGCGGCCTGGCGCGCTCGCGGCGTGGAGCCCGCCGCCGTCATCGGGCACTCCCTCGGCGAGGTGGCCGCGGCGGTCGTCGCCGGCGCGCTGTCCCCCGAGGACGGGGCGAAGGTGATGTGCCGTCGCTCCGCCCTGATCACTCGGATCGCCGGCGGTGGAGCCATGGCCACCGTCGAACTCCCGCATGAACAGGTGGAAGCCGAACTCGCCGAAGGAGGCATCGAGGACGTCACTGTCGCGGTGGTGGCCTCCGCGAACTCCACGGTCGTGGCCGGGGCCCCCGAGCGGATCCGCGTGCTGATCTCCGGTTGGGAGGAACGCGACCTGCACACCCGTCAGATCGCCGTGGACTACGCCTCGCACTCCCTGCATGTCGACCCGATCCTGGAAGACTTGGTCGCACGGCTGAGCGATCTGACCCCCACGGCGGCGACGGTCCCGTTCTACAGCACCGTCCTGGACGACCCGCGGCAACCGGCGGCCTTCGACGCGGACTACTGGGCGCACAACCTCCGCAGGACCGTCCGGTTCGCCGACGCCGTCACCGCGGCCGTGGTCGACGGGCACCGGGTGTTCATCGAGATCTCCCCGCACCCGCTGCTCACCCATGCGGTCACCGAGACCGCCCACGCGATCGGCCGGGACACGGTCACGGTCCCCACGCTCCGCCGCGACCAGGACACACGGCACGGGCTCCTGCCCCAACTGGCCGGACTGTACTGCGCCGGTGTCCCCGTCGACTGGGCACCCGCATACCCCTCGGGAGAGCCGGTCGATGTCCCGCTGCCGGTGTGGGCGGGGCGCGACCTCGGAGTCCTCGCCATGTCCGCGCAGCGGCCCGGCGAATCGAGCGTGGCCGTCCACCCACTGCTCGGCGCGCACCTGCGGCCCGTGGACACCGACGAGGAGCACCGCTGGCAGACACGCGTCGGCGGACGTGAGCTGCGGTGGCTCACCGACCACCGGGTCCACGGGCAGCCGGTCATGCCGGGGGCCGCCTACTGCGAGATGGCCCTGGAGGCCGCGCGCACTGTCTTCGGCGCGGATCCGGGCGGCGCACACGGTACGGACACCGTCGAGGTGACCGACCTGACCATCCACGAGATGCTGCCGCTGAGTGAGGACACCGTGGTGTCCACCCGGGTACACCCCGTCGACGAGGGCCTGGCCCGGTTCGAGGTGCTGACCCGACGCGACGGTGACGAACCGACCGGCCTCGCCACCGGAACTCTGCGCCGCGCGACCGCCGCCCCGCCGCCCCGCGTCGACGTGGCCGAGCTCCTCGACCGCCACCCCGGGGCACGTGAATCGCGCGAGGCCTACGCCAAGTTCCAGGCGGCGGGGGTCCAGCACGGTGAGGCGTTCGCCGCCCTTGCCTCCCTGCGCCTGTCCGAGGACGCCGGAACCGACCAGACGATCGTCGCTGAACTCACCCTTCCCGCCGCGGTACGCGCACGCCTGAACTCCTACGGAATGCACCCGGTCCTGATCGACGGCTGTCTGCAGACCCTGGCCGCCCATCCTGCCCTGAGCCGGGATGCCTTCCCCGTCGGGGCGGGCACCCTGCGCGTGTACGGCGACCCGCACCGCGGACGCTACTGCCTGGCCCGGCTCCGGCACCTCGACGAGCAGCTGGCCGTGGGTGACGTGACGCTCCTCGACGAGGAGGGCACCGTGCTCGCCGAGATCGAGCAGGTGCGCCTGGCCGCCCAGGACCGCCGGCTCGCCGAGCGCCTGCTGGGCATCGGCTGGGAACGAGTCGACCCCCAGCCGGAGCAGCCCACCGGGCGGTGGTTGGTGCTGACCGAGGACGACGCGGCCCCCGAGGCGTTCGCCGATGAACTCACTTCGGCGCTGTCCGCCCACACGGGCTGCACTCACCTGACCGTCGGCGCGAGTCCCGACAGCGATCGTGACCTCGTGGATGCGTTAGACGGCCGGCTGACCTTAGAGCCGCCGCACGGCCTGGTGCTGCTGTGCCCGCCGCCCACCGGAACGGCCGACGAGGCCGCCCTCGACCGGGCCGAGCGCCGTGTCAACCGCCTGATCGGACTGGTGCGTTTCCTGGCCGAGCGCACCGAGACCGCCCCGCCCCGCTTGTGGGTGGTTACCCGCGATACACAGCCGGTGCGCGACAGCGACGGGACCAACCTGGAACAGACTCCCCTGCGCGGGCTGTGCCGCGTGATCGGACACGAGCACCCCGAACTGGACGTGTGCTGCGTCGACATCGACAGCGCCACGACGGCTGAACACCTGGCCGCCACGTTGTGCGCCCCCGGGAACGCCGATGAGATCGCCCTGCGCGGCGGTGACCTGTACGGCGCGCGCCTCACAGTGGCGCCGCTCCAGGAGGACGACCGCAAGGTGCGGCACATCCGGTACGGGCAGGACCGCTACGCCTTGGGAGTACGGCACACAGGCGATCTGGGCAGCCTCGAACTCGTCACCTCCGAGGAACGCACCCCGGGCCCGGGGGAGATCGAAATCAAAGTCGAGGCGTTCGGGCTGAACTACGCTGACGTCCTCAACGCGATGGGCCTGTACAAGACCCTCGACGGCGAACCCATGCCCTTCGGGTTCGACTGCGCCGGCACCGTCACCGCCGTCGGTCCCGACGTCAGTTCACCCCGCGTCGGCGACCGGGTGGCCGCCCTGCACCCCGGAGCGTTCCACTCCTTCGCGGTCGTCCCCGCTGTCAAGGCCGTTCAGGTCCCCGACGACGTCACCTTCGAGGAAGCCGCGGCCCGCCCCAGCGTGTACGCCACCACCTGGTACGCCCTGCACCGGCTGTGCGGGCTCAGGCCTGGCGAACGCGTGCTCATCCACTCCGCGACCGGTGGTGTCGGGCTCGCCGCAATCTCCATCGCCCAGTACTTCGGAGCCGAGGTCTTCGCCACCGCGGGCACCGAGGCCAAACGGCAGTACCTGCGCGACCTCGGCATCAAGCATATATTCGACTCCCGGTCCACCCGTTTCGCGGACGAGATCCGTGATCTCACCGGCGGCGAAGGCGTCGACGTCGTGCTGAACTCGCTCACCGGTGCCGCCCAGCGGGCGGGACTGGATCTGCTCCGCATCGGTGGCCGCTTCGTCGAACTCGGCAAGAAGGACATCTACGCCGATTCCCGCATCGGGCTCCATCCCTTCCGCCGCAACATCTCGCTGCACAGCGTCGACCTCGGCGTGCTCGACCACGACTACCTCGGCGGCATTCTCCGTGAGGTCCACGACCTTCTCGCCAACGGTGCGCTGGAGCCGCCGCCCCACACCGTCCATCCGATCCACGAAGCCACCACCGCCTTCCGGGCGCTTGCCGCCGGGGACCACATCGGCAAGATCGTCCTTGCCCTGCCTCAGCACGGTGACGGTCACGCCGTCATCCGGCCGGACCAGGTTCCCGTCGTCCGCGGCGACGGCGCGTACCTCGTCACCGGTGGGCTCGGCGGACTCGGCATGCTCCTCGCCCGCTGGCTCGCCAGGGCGGGGGCGGGACGCATCGTCCTCAACGCCCGCTCCGCCCCGTCTCCCGAGGCCGACACGGTCATCGAGGAACTGCGCGCCGCAGGCACCGACATCGAGGTGGTGCTCGGCGACATCGCAGCGGCCGACACCGCACAGCGACTGGTGGGGGCCGCCACCGCGACTGGTCTGCCGCTGCGCGGCGTCGTGCACGCCGCTGCGGTGATTGCCGACGCCGCGATTGCCGGCCTCGACGCGGAGCAGGTGGCCCGCGTCTGGGCCCCCAAGGCACGAGGAGCCCTGCGACTGCAGCAGGCCTGCCTTGACATCCCCCTCGACTGGTGGTTCGGCTTCTCCTCCGCCTCGTCCCTCCTCGGATTCCCCGGCCAGGCCTCGTACGCTGCCGCCAACGCCCTTCTGGACGGTCTCACTACGTGGCGGCGCGCACAGGGACTCGCGGCGCTCAGCGTCAACTGGGGAGCCTGGGCAGACCACGGGCGCGGGACGGTCTTCGCGGACGAAGGCCACGCCATGATCGACCCCGATGAAGGCATCCAGGCCTGCGACCGCCTGCTGCGCCACGACCGGGACCGCGCCGGCTACTTGGCCATCCTCGACCCGGGCTGGCAGAAGATGTTCGCGCAGAAGATGCGCACCTCGCCATTCTTCGCGGCCATCCCGGCCCACGACACGACCGAAGCCGGAGCGGACGCCGCCCAGCAGGCCGTCCTGGCCGAACTGCGGCTCACCGACGCCGGCGCCCGCCAGCTGTTCCTCGAGCGGCACCTCACCGAGCACGCGGCCGAAATCCTCCGGGTCAACCCGGCCGCCCTGGACCCCGACCTCTCCCTGACCGACTACGGCCTCGACTCCCTCATGGCGCTTCAGTTGAGCACACGCATCAACAGGGAGTTCGACGTGCGCATCACCCCCAAACAGATGCGACAGGACTCCAGCCTGGCTGCCCTCGCCACTCGCATCATCGACCGGCTCGACCTCGGCACAGCGAAGTAAACGGACGACCGACCGTCGTCGATTCCCGTCGGTGCGGCCGTCGTCGGCGCCGCACCGACGGGAATCGACACCCGAGCGCACACCGGAGGGAGCTCCAGTGGTCAAACAACCATCCCAGGCACCGCACGCGGTGACCGGAATGCTCAGCATGGTGGTCCTGCTCGCCACGATCCCAGTCCTGCCGCCGATCCCCGCCTTCGGATCCTCCGAGGAGGAGATCGCGACCTTCTACGCGACGCACGCCACGCGCGGATACATCTACCAGTTCATGGCGGGTCTGGCGCTGCTCGCGGCGCTGTGGTTTCTCGGCTACGCGTACACCCGGCTCCGCCGGGAGGTGCCGGGCAGCCCGTTGCCCGTCATCATGCTCATCGCGGGCGCCGCGTGGGCCACCTTCGCCATCCTCTTCCTGGGGCTCTTCCAGATCTTCTCGGTCTGGGCCGAGGAACCCGAGACACACGCGCTCCTGAGGGCTTTCTCCGACGCGTATGTCCTGGGCTTCATGTTCAACGTCCTTCCGGCGGCCCTCATGGTCACGGCCGGATCGTGGTGCATGCGGCCGTCGGCGGGCTGGCCCGGCTGGCTGAAGACACTCGGCATAGTCGCCCTCATGCTCCAGGTGCTGGGGAGCGTACCGCTGTTTGTTCCCACCGGCCCGCTGAAGGCTGGCGGCCTGATCACCTACGGGTCGTTCTTCGCGGCGGTCCTGTGGATCTGCATGGCCAGCTACGCCGCCACACGGTGGGAACGCTCCGTGGAACGGCAGCACCGGGACGTCCGCTCCGCCGTCCCGGCCTCGGAGCACTGAGATGACAGACAGTTTCGACGTGGTCATCGTGGGCGCCGGCCTCGCGGGCCTGCAGATGCTCCATCAGGTGCGCGAGACCGGTCTCACGGTGCGGGTCCTCGAAGCCGGCGTCGCGGCGGGCGGCACGTGGTACTGGAACCGCTATCCGGGCGCCCAATGCGATGTGGAGAGCCTCGAATACTCCTACCAGTTCTCCGAGGAGTTGCAGCAGGAATGGGAATGGACCGGGCGCTACGCCTCCCAGCCCGAGATCCTGCGTTACATCGGTCACGTCATGGAACGCTTCGACCTGGGCCGGGACATTCAATACGACGCCTATGTCACGGCGATGACGTACGACGAGTCGGCCGGCCGCTGGACGGTGCGCACCGAGTCCGGTGACGTGTTGGTGGCGCGGTTCGTCATCATGGCGACGGGGTGCCTGTCCTCGGCCAACGTGCCGGAGATCGCCGGTAGGGAGACCTTCGTCGGCGAGATCCACCACACCGGCCACTGGCCGCACGAGCCGGTCGATCTGGCCGGTAAGCGGATCGGTGTGGTCGGCACCGGCTCATCCGGGGTGCAGGTGATCCCGGTCATCGCGCGGCAGGCGGAACAGCTCCATGTCTTCCAGCGCACGGCCGCATACACACTGCCCGCGCGCAACCAGGCGCTCGATCCGCAGTTGCAGGCGGCGGTCAAGGGCGACTACGCAGGGTTCCGGGCGCGCAACAGCGCGATGCCGACGGCCGGACTGTCTCGGTACCCGACCAACCCGTCCTCGATCTTCCTCGTCTCCGCCGCCGAACGCGAGGCCGCCTTCGAGTACTTCTGGGAGCTGGGCGGGCCCCTGCTGCTGCGCTCCTTCGGCGACATCATGTCCGACCCGGCCGCCAACGAACTTGTCGCCGACTTCGTCCGCAAGAAGATCCGCGAAACCGTCGAGGCTCCCGACGTCGCGGCCCTGCTCTCGCCGAAGCAGCCGATCGGCTGCAAGCGCGTCTGCCTGGGCACCGACTACTACGAGACCTTCAACCGGCCCAACGTCCATCTGGTCGACGTGGCCACGGCACCGATCGAGGAGATCACACCGGGCGGGATCCGCACCACGAAGGACGCCTACGAGTTGGATGTGATCGTCTTCGCCACCGGGTTCGACGCGATGACGGGCGCGCTGTTCAGGATCGACATCCGCGGGCGGGAATCGGTGTCGCTGAAGGAGATGTGGGCGGCCGGACCGCGTACCTATCTGGGCCTGGCCGTACCCGGATTTCCGAACCTGTTCACGATGACGGGGCCGGGCAGCCCGTCGGTGCTCACGAACATGCTGGTGGCGATCCATCAGCACGCGACATGGATCGGCAGCTGTCTGACGTATCTGCTCGACAACGACATCAGCACCATCGAGGCCACCCGTGAGGCCGAGGAGGCCTGGGGACTGCACGTCGACGAAGTCGCGGGCCGGTCCCTGTTCCCCTCGTGCGACTCCTGGTACCTGGGGGCGAACGTCCCTGGCAAGGCACGGGTCTTCATGCCGCTCGTCGGTTTCCCGGCCTATGCGCAGACGTGCGAGGAGGTCGCGGCGGGCGGTTACAAGGGCTTCTCCCTGGCGCGCCTGTGACGCAGGCACACCACAGAGTTCCGGTCAACATTGATCCGACAGGAGCATGCTATGGCACATCGTGAGGCGCCGGAGATCGACTTCGACCACCATTCGGAGGAGTACGGACGCGACCCTTGGGCCGCCAACATGGACCTGATCCAACGCTGTCCGGTGGCCCACAGCCGGCACCACGGCGGCTTCTACGTCGTCACGGGGTACGAGCAGGTGGCGGATGTGGCCCGGCGGACGGACGTCTTCTCGTCCGCCCACGAACTGCCGAACACCCCCGGCCGGCCTCAGGGAACGATCATCCCAGCCTCTACGTTCCGCGCGCTGCCGCTGGAGATGGACCCGCCGGAGTTCCTGGAGTGGCGCCGTGCGCTCAATCGCTTCTTCTCCCCTTCCACCGCGCGGCAGTTGCGCCCCCGCATCGAGGCCTTCGCGACCTGGTGCGTCGACCAGTGCATCGAGAAGGGCGAGATGGACCTCGTCCTGGATCTGTCCAATGCTGTTCCCGCGCTGCTCACGCTGGACATCGTGGGACTGCCGATGGACAACTGGCGCCTGTACGCCGATGCCGTGCACTCGCTGGCGTACACCCCTTCTGGCACTCCCGAGTACCAGCAGGTCGAAGCCGGTTTCGCGATGCTCATCAAGGAAGTACAGGAGACGATTCCCCAGCGCCGAGCGCACCCGAAGGGAGACCTGATCAGTTTTCTGACGGAGCTGGAGATCGACGGCAAGAAGATCGGCGACGAGGACATCGTCGCGGTGTGCAACGCCATGATCGCCGGTGGAATGGACACCACCACCGCCCTCTTCGCCTCGACGTTCGAGTACCTCGACCGTGACCAAGCGGCCCGCCGCTGGCTGATCGATGAGCCCGAGACGGTGCCCAGGGCCTGCGAGGAGTTCCTGCGGTACTTCACCCCCGTGGTCTGCGTCGGCCGTACCGTCATGCGCGACGACGAGATCGACGGCTTCCCGGTAGCCCGCGGTGAACGGGTCCTGATCTCCTGGGCCGCGGCCAATCTCGACCCCGAGGTGTTCCCGGATCCGCTGACCATTGACTTCGACCGTGACACGCGCAAGCACGCCGCCTTCGGTATTGGTATGCACCGGTGCATCGGGCGCCACATCGCGCAGACGGACTTCGAGGTCGTGGTCACCGAGGTCCTCCGTCGGCTGCCCGACTATCGGCTGATCGAGGGTGCGGCCGAGCGCTATCCGACCGTTGGACAGATCAACGGCTACGTGAAGATGCCGGCCCGATTCACTCCCGGCCCGCGCACCGGCCCTGACGTCACGGACGTCGGAGACCTGCTGCCGGATCTGGGGCCGCTGTGGTGAGCGCGCCGACGCGGGAGTGGAGGTCTCCTTCGTGACAGAGATCGAGGACATGGCTCCGTCCTATCCGCTGACCCGGGCCGCAGGCTGCCCGCTCGACCCCCCGCCCTTGCTGGGCGAACTGCGCGAGCGGCGGGCCGTCAGCCGGGTGACGCTGTGGGACGGCAGAACTGCCTGGCTGGTCACCCGGCTGGAGGACGTGCGCCAGGCGCTGCGCGACCCCCGGCTGAGCGCCGACGTGCGGCACCCCTCCTTCCCGTTCTTCTCCGAAGGGCAGGTCGCCACCCGCGACATGCTGGAGAGCTTCATCCGCATGGACCCGCCCGAGCACGGCCGGCATCGCCGCATGCTCGTGCCGGAGTTCAGGGTCAAGCAGGTCGAGTCGATGCGCCAAGGCGTGCAGGAGACTGTCGACCAGCTGCTGGACGAGATGATCGCGGCCGGTTCCCCGGCCGACTTCGTCGCCGCCTTCGCGCTGCCGCTGCCCTCCCTCGTCATCTGCCAACTGCTTGGCGTGCCCTACGCCGACCACGACTTCTTCCAGCGGTGCTGTGCCGTGGCCTTCAATCGGGACTCGACCTCTGACGAGATCCATCGCAGCAATGAGGAGCTGACGGAGTATCTCGCCGGGCTCGTCGCGGCGAAGGCCGAACACCCCGGCGACGACTTGCTCAGCCGTCTGGTCACGAACCAGGAAGCCCCGGGCCATCTGACGCGTCGGCAGGTCGTCAACACCGGCCTGCTGCTGCTCGTCGGGGGCCATGAGACCACAGCGAACATGACAGCCCTCTCCGTGCTCGACCTGCTGCGCCACCCCGACCAGCTGGAACTGCTTCGCCACAGGCCCCAGCTCATCCCGGGAGCCGTGGAAGAACTGCTGCGAGTGCACAGCGTCGCCCACAACGGCCTGCCCCGGGTCGCCGTCGAGGACATCGAGATCGGTGGCGCCACCGTTCCGGCCGGGGACCCGGTCGTGCTCTCGGTCGCCGCCGCCAACCACGACCCACGGGTCTTCGACGATCCGGGCCGCCTCGACGTCGAACGCGCCTCCCGCGGGCATGTTGCCTTCGGTTTCGGTGTGCACCAGTGCATCGGGCAACCGCTCGCCCGCCTGGAACTTCAGGTCGCCCTCGCCACCCTGCTGCGGCGGCTGCCCACATTGCGGCTCGTCGACGACTCGCTGGAGGACCTGGAGTGTCGGCACACCAGGACCATCTTCGGGCTACACGACCTGCCTGTGTGCTGGTGAGCCGCAGGCCGCCCGCCACGCCACCGTCCCCAGCCGCCCGGCCGGGACGGCCGGCCCTTCATGACCTTCCCGCGGAGCACTCTCGTGACCACATCGAAGCAAGCCACCGACCCCACGCCGATCGACCGCCTGCTGAGCGACGCCGTCGAGCGCGGCGTCGTCAAGGGTGCCTACGCCATGGCCGCCGACCGCGATGGAATCGTCTACTCGGGCGGCGCCGGGACCCGCGACGGCGACGCGCCGTGGGGTGAGGACACCATCGCCTGGATCGCCTCCATGACCAAGTCGGTCGTCGCCGTCGCCGCGCTGCAACTGGTCGAACAGGGCGCGATCGGCCTGGACGAGCCGGTCGCGGAACGTGCTGCCCGAACGCGCCGTGCCCCAGGTGACGAGGGCTATGACGGCGAAGTACCCCGGCTCCGCCCGGCACGGTCGCCGGTCACGCTGCGCGGGCTGCTCTCACACACCAGCGGTGTCGGCTACCCGTTCCTGTGCCCGGACCTCGCGCGCTACCACGAGACCAACGCCCTCCCGTCGACCAGGGAAGGCAGGCTGTCCACGTTCGTCGACTCACCGCTGGTCGGAGAACCGGGCGGTGGCTTCCACTACGGCATGGGGCTCGACTGGGTGGGCCTGGCCATCGCCCTGATCACCGGCGCCGACCTGGAGACCCAGCTGCGCGAGCGCATATTCGCGCCGCTCGGCATGACCGACACCGGCTTCCGCATGGCCGACCGCGGCCGGCTCGCCACAATGTACGCCCGGACACCCGGCGGACTGGTGGCGGTCCCGTTCGAGCTTCCGTGGGACCCCGAGGTCGTCTCGGCCGGCGGCGGCCTCTACGGCAGCCCGCGTGACTACCTGACCTTCCTGCGCATGATCACGGCCGGCGGCACCCTGGAGGGCACAACGATCGTCGCCGCACGGGCCCTTGCCGAGGCGCTGAAGAGCCACTCCGGCCCGGTGGGGCGGATGGCCTCGGTCGATCCGGCTGTGTCGCACGACATCGAGCTGATGCCCGGCATACCCGTCACCTGGTCGTTGCTCGGCATGCGCAACGAGGAACGCACGCCGCAGGGGCGCCCGATCGGCACGTTGGCCTGGGCCGGCGGCGCCAATTCCTACTACTGGGCCGACAGCGATTCCGACGGCGCCGTCGCCGGGGTGCTGTTCACGCAGATCGTGCCCTTTGCCGACCCGGCCGTGACCGGCTTGCTGACCGCGGTGGAGCGGGCCGTCCGCGCCGCGGGGCGGACGGCGGACATGTACCGAGACGATGGGGCCGTCCCCTCGCCCTGCGGGACAACGTCTCCTGGGAGTTGGTAAGTTACAGGTGACTTACAAGTTTCTTCTCTCCGGATGGGGGAGCCGCAACCATGGAGCGGGGCAGGCGGCTTGCAGGCGAGGACCGCCGCGAGCAGGTGTTGAAGATCGCAGCGGACGAGTTCGCGGCGCACGGGCTGCACGGGGTGTCGGCCGAGACGATCGCGCGCAAGGCCGGCATTACACACGCCTACGTCTTTCGCTTGTTCGGCACGAAGAAGCAGCTGTTCCTGGAGGTCGTCCGTCGCGCCTTCGCTGTCATGGCCGCCCACCTCGCCGAGGCCGCCGGCTCGGCCAAGGGGTTGGAGGCACTGGCGGCGATGGGACAGCGGTACGACGCCAGCCTGTCCGACCGCACCCTGCTGTTGCTCCAGTTGCAGGCGTTCGCCGCGTGCGGTGACGCCGAGCTACGCCCGGCGGTGCGGGAGAGCTTCGGCGCGTTGTGGCAGACCGTCAGTGACACCACGGACCTCGATCCCGTGCAGATCAAGACCTTCATGGCGTACGGGATGCTGCTCAACACCAGCGCCGCGCTGCAGCTGGCGAACACTGACGCGGACTGGGCTGCCCAGGCCACCACCCGTATCCGGGCAGGGCTGTTCGAGCACCTGACGACCGAGGCGAACCGATGACTGACACCGCAGCAGAGTCCCGGACACAGACCGCGGGCGGTCCCTTGGTGCCCGCGCTGATATTCATCGCCCTGGTCGTCGCGGTGGTGGGCAGCCTCGGGGCGCCGCTGATCACCGCGGTGGCGGGTGAGTTCGACGTCTCACTGGCCGCTGCGCAGTGGACGCTCACCGCCCCACTGCTGGTGGGCGCCATCGCCACCCCGGTTCTCGGGCGCCTCGGCACCGGACCGCGTCGGCGCCAGGTCATCCTCGCCACCCTCGCCACCGTGGTGGTCGGCAGCCTGCTGACTGTCGTGCCGCCGTCGTTCGGCTGGCTGCTGGCCGGTCGGGTGGCCCAGGGCGTCGGCCTGGGCCTGACCGCGCTGATGATGGGCGTCGCCCGCGACCACCTTTCCGAGCAGCGGTCGGGGCCGACCATCGCACTGTTGTCCGTGGCGTCCACAGTCGGTATTGGCGTCGGCTACCCGCTTGCCGGGCTACTCACGGATGTGTCCGAGCTGCGCGCGGCGTACGGGCTCGGCCTGGTGATCACCGTGGCCGCGCTGGCGGCGGCCTGGTGGGCCGTGCCGCAGTCACCACCGGGCCGCTCAGCGGTGGTCGACGTGCCGGGCGCCGCGCTGCTGGGAGGCGGTCTCCTCGTCCTGCTGCTGGCGATCAGCCGGACCACTTGGTGGACCGACACCCCGGCGCTCGCCAGCGGCCTGCTGGCCGCTGCGATCGTCTTGCTGACCGTGTGGGTGCGTCGTGAACGCCGGTGTGACGCCCCGCTGGTGGACCTGGCCTTGCTGCGGCACCCCGCGGTGGTCGGAGCCAATGTGACCATGCTCCTCGGCGGTGTCGGCATGTACCTGTTGTTGACGCTGGTCACCCGCTACGTGCAGACACCGGCGACGGTCGGCTACGGGTTCGGCGTGAACGTCTTCGTCGCAGGTCTGGTGCTCGTGCCGTTCTCGGCGCTGGGCTTCGTGGGCGGCAAGCTGGTGCCGCCGCTGCGCAAGCGGTTGGAAGCTGCGACGGTGCTGGCCGTCGGCGGTGCCATGGTGCTCGCGTCGCTGGTGGTTTTCGCGGTGGCCCGTGACCAGTTGTGGCTGTCCTTCGCCGTGATGGGACTGCTCGGCCTGGGCGTCGGCACCTTCTCCGCCGCCATGCCGGCCGCGATCCTCGCTGTTACGCCGCGAGAAGAGACCTCCAGCGCGATGAGCTTCAACCAAGTCATCCGCAGCGTGGGCTTCTCTCTTGGCAGTGCACTCGGCGGCCTGGTACTCGCGGCCCATACCGGCTCGACAGCGGCCTTCCCCACCGAGTCCGGTTACACCACGGCGGCCTGGGCCGGAGCCGCGTCGATGGCGGTGACGGTGGCTATCAGCCTCGTGTTGCGGCGCACCGGGCGAGAGGTGCAGCGGTGACGAAGCACCCGGCGCCATTCAGACGAGGAAAAACGCCGCTGCCGGCGCGGTGATTTTCGTCGGCGCCGCGAGGCCGACGACACATCGCAGAGCGCCCCGGCGCGCGACTCGAGGATCTGTACCCGCACGGAAATGCTGGCGATGCCCGAGGAAGAGGCCCTCAGCGTCGTTCCCGACATCCACCCGGGCTGGAAGCACGCGGATGCCGAGCTGCTGCAGTACATCGACCGGGTGCACGCCGACGGCTCGATGCCGTGGGCTGCGGTGGGGCGGCTGGAGCGATCATGCATGCCTGCCGCGCCGCGCCTGCGGTAGCGGCCGGCCCAGCGGCGGCGGTGGTGTGGCTGACCTGGAAACGCCCTGCAGCCTGGCGCAGCCGCCAGCCGTCCTCGACGACACACCGGGCAAGACCCAGAGCCTGCCGGTCGGAGTCAGCGGGGCATTACGGTGGGACGACGAGGGCCTCCTGAGTGTTGGTGCAGATGTCGGAATCCACACCGAAACCAGAAGGCCCTCGCCCCTTTCAAGGACCACCCAAGATGGTGTCCCGCCGAGTGGTGTAGTCACTGGCCGAGCTGATTCGGTTCGGGCGGGGGAAGCTGGCGACCGTCTCCGGTCGGTTTGGCGGTGCTCATCGCCATGCGACCATGCTGGCGTTCGTCTTGGCGTAGTGAGCGACGTGGGCTGGGACCTGCGGCCCACCTTCGCGCATCACGGACTCGACCACTTCTTCTCCGCATGGGTTCATTCCTACGAGCACGACACGGAAAAGCCCGACCGACAGCTGTTCCACCACGCGTGCCAGGAGGTGGCCGTCGACGTGGCCGAGGCTCTGATGGTGGGCGATCGCCCCGCAAAGGACGGGGGAGCTGCCGCCGCCGGAATGCGGGCCTATGTGCTGCCGGCGGGCGCCGCCCCGGGCGCGCACAGGGGACTTGACGCAGTGCTTCGGCTGGTCGAAACCGGTACGGCGCACCAGGTCTGAACTGCCGTTGGTGTAACGGGAATTGGGCTAGGCATCGGCCTGCGGGCGGTGTGGCCTGCACGCGATCGCCCACAGGCCGTGGACGTCCCGCACGACGGTGATCGGCACGCCCGGCCGGCATTGGGCTCCGACAGCGATCGAGGGCCGGGCGTTCCGGGCCCTGTCCGGCCCGCTCCGGCGCGCCGGGAGCAGTCCTCGACAGGGACGACGGCCACGGCGTGAGCCTGTGGCGCCGCTCAGCGGCGGCCCTCCCGCGAGGACAGACACATCGGCGCCGGATGCTTCTGGATCGCCGTCGGCACCCCCAACGACACCACGCATTCAAGGTCAGTAACCGGAGTCGGTAGCCTCCGTCGGCCGTGAGGCCTGTCGCTGTAGTCATGGCCGAGCTGGCCTTGTCCGAGTCGGTGGCCTCCGCCCCGATCCCGCTGATCGGCTGAACGGCACGCTCGGAGCTGACGACAAACCTGCGTCTACGACGATTCGCACCACCGCACCCGTGTCCTTGGGCCGGTGCAGCAGCCTCCGGCGCCGCGACATCGCCAGTGGCCCCCGAGTTGGTGCTGCAGCTCAGAGCGCTCGAGCCACAGCCATGAGCGAAGCCTTGGCCTGTACGGGTCAAGAATTGTTAACGATTGGCCCGTAAATATAGATCAATGAGGATCTATCGCTGATTTCGGTCTTGATCTTGAGGGGTCTGAAAGTCAAGGCTGTGACTCTGCTGTGACGCACGCGTGATCGAGCGCGGTGCGTGGACATCTGGGGGGTGGAGCAGTGCTTTCTGCTGTGTCTGTGCGTACCCGTCTGCTCGTGGTGGGCGTGGTGCTGGCTGTGTTAGCCGGGGGCGGATGGCTGACGTTTCTCGCGACGAGCGAGTCAGGGAACAGCCCGTCGGTCTCTGGTCCCAAGCCGGCTGCGCATCAGGAGCCCATGTCGCTCAAGGAGCGACGTACGCAGACTGCATCTGGACAGGCAGAGCACAACGCGGGCCCGGTCGATCCACCTGACCAGAAGCGCCGTTCCGGGGAAACCAAGCCTTCGAGGTCTGAGCTGCGTGAGCTTGTGGACGCGGCAGCGGGCGACGAGTTCGGGTTCGTTACCGAAGAGGAGGGCTACGACAGCGCCGGGAACATCCTGGCGTGGACACCGAAACCCATCAACGTGCCTGTCTATCCGCAGTCAATGGCGGGTGCGGCAGTCCCCGGTGAGACGATCACAGTGGCTGCCAACATCGAATGGAGCAACAACGAAACGGAGGCCTCCGGGACCCGCGACGTCAAAATCACGTGGGCAGTGAACCCGTGCGGCACGGTCCCCGGCGATGCCGGCGAGGATTACGACTTCGGCCAAGTCGTCTCAGCGCATGCGATTATTGACGAGCAACCGGTACGGGTTGCTGCGCAATTCGAGGTTCCGGACGTCAAGTGCTCAAGTCCCCGGCAGAGCTTGTTCATCACGCCGATCGCCCGTGTAGTCGGCAGTTCATATGTCCCGAGTCACAATATTGAATACCTCAACAGCGTTGAGTTCAAGGTTGTACCTGCGCGCCCTGGCTCCTCAACCCGCGCTGGATGCAATGACGTGAGTGGCAGCCCGCGAACCGAGGTCATGCACGGTGACCCCGTCAACACGGCGACCGGCGCCTACACAGAGTGCTTCACTGACGCTGAGCTGCCTGCTCCCGGTGTTCCATTCTCGGTAAAGCGGACCTATTCGTCGGACATCACGGCTGCTGGCGGGTTGGGTAAGGGCTGGGTCCTGCCGTGGGAATCCAGGCTTGAGATTAAAAGCGACGGGGATGTCGTACTGCATGCCGAGGGAGGGTCGGAACACCCGTACGCGAAGCAGAGTGGCGGGACATTCACAGCGCCCGCCTGGGCGCGCTCGAAGCTTGCTGCCAACGACTCCGGCTACAAACTGACAACGCCCGACCTTCGAACGTTGGACTTCGATAGCACCGGGCGCCTGACATCGGTGAAGGACCGGGCGGGCCAGGGACTGACGCTTACTTACAGCGGCGCGCAGCCCACATCGATCAAGGATGCTGCTGGACGCACGGCCACGCTGAGCTATGCCGGATCGCTGCTGTCAAAGATCACGCTGGCCGACGGCCGTTATGTTGACTACGGATACACCGGATCGCTGCTGACCAGCGTGACCGCTCTCGACGGCGGGGTTGAGACCTACGGTTATGACGCTTCGGGGCGGCTGGACAAGGTCACCGACAGTTTGGGGCACATCCGTGCCACTAACGTGTATGACGCAGACGGGCGTGTGACCTCGCAGTCGGATGCATTCGGCAAGGTCACTCAATTCAAGTACTCCCAAGCAGGGGCTTACAAGGAAACTGACACCGTTGCACCCGATGGCGGAGTGTGGACCGAGCTCTACGGCGGCAATGTCCTGGTCCAACAGCTCGATCCTTTTGGGAACGTTACCCGCTACGGCTATGACAGCCAGTTCAATCGGACCAGCGTTCGTGATGCCTTGGGCCGCTACCACCTGTGGGGATACGACACCGCTGGACGGCTCACTTCTTCTGAGGGCAAAGAGGCCTCAGAATCCTGGTCCTACGACGCGGCCGGGAACGTTTCCAGGTACGTTGACGGAAACTACAACATCACCACATTCGGCTATGACTCGCGTAACCTCCTGACCTCGGTCAAGGATCCGCTCGGCAACACCTCGACCTATTCCTACACCGCTGCTGGGCTACTGGAGACGGCGACTTCCGCGCGTGGTAAGACGACCGCGTACGGCTACGACGCGGCCGGGAACCAGATCTCCGTCACCACTCCGGCTGGCAGCAAGACGACCCGCACCTTCGATGACTCCGGCCGGGTGCTGACGGTCACGGACCCGCGGGGCAATGTCACTGGCGCCGACCCGGCCAAGTTCACGACCACCTTCACCTACGACGCGGCCGACCGGGTCGCTTCGGTGAAGGACGCGCGCTCCAACACCACCGCCTACGGCTACGACGCGGTCGGCAATCTCACCAAGGTCACCGATGCCGCGAACCGGGTCACCGCGTACACCTTTGACGCGGCGAGCCGCCTCACGCAGGTGACGGATCCGGCGGGCAAGACCGCCGCAACCGGCTACGACGCGGTGGGCCGGGTGAGTTCGGTGACCGACCGTACCGGCGCCAAGACCACCTACAGCTACGACAAGGCCGGCCGCCAGATCGAGATGGTGACAGCCCGCGGCAATGTCACCGGGGGCACCCCGGCGAACCACACGTGGAAGATCGGCTACGACAAGGTCGGCAATCGGGTCACGGTCACCAACCCGCTTGGCAAGACCTCTGCGTTCGCCTATGACACGGAGAACCGCCCGGCCTCCACGACCGATCCGCTTGGCCACATCCGCAAGGTGACGTATGACCACAAAGGCAACGTCACCAGCACCATCGACGCCCTCAACCACGGGTCGAGTCTGGTCTACGACGCCAACAGCCGGCTGATCTCCTCGGCGACGAACTACGGTTACAAGACCACCTACGAGTACGACGCTGACGGCAATCTGACCGCCGAGGTCTCCCCGCTCGGCGAGCGCACCACCCATGCCTACGACGACGATGGCCGACGGAGCAAGACTGTCGACCCGCGCGGCAATGTCACCGGCGCCGCGCCGGCCGACCACACCTGGACGTACGGCTACGACGCCGTGGGCCACCCCACCTCGGTCACCGATCCGCTGGGCAACCAGCGCAAGAGCGCCTACGACGCCGTCGGCAACCGCACCTCCGCCACCGACGCGCTCGGCAAAAACACGGCGTACACCTACGACGCGCTGAACCGCGTCTCCAAGGTCACGGGCCCGGACGGCGGGATCACGGCCAACTCGTATGATGTCGCTGGGAACTTGGCGACCAGCACGGACGCCAACAGCCACACCAGCACCTATGGCTATGACTCCGAGGGACGCCTGACCTCGATCAAGGACCCGCTCGGCAAGACGGTGGCCTACGGCTACGACGCCGACGGCAACCGCACCAAGGTCACCAACGCCCGCGGGCAGACAGTCACCACAACTGTCGACGCCCGCAACCTGATCACCAAGGTCGCCTACTCCGACGGCACCCCGTCCGCGACCTACACCTACGACGCCGCCAGCCGCATCACCGGCGCCACCGACGCGACCGGCTCGCGCACGCTGACCTACGACAACGACGACAAGCTGCTGTCGATCACCTCGCCGGGCCTCACCAGCCCGTTCGCGTACACGTACAACAGCGACGACACGCTGAGCAAGCGGCACTATCCGGACGGGCGCGCCACGTCCTACGCCTACGACAAGGCCGGCCGCATCACCGGCCAGACCACCAACAGCAAGACCGTCACCTACGGCTACGACGCCACGGGCCACCTGACGTCCACCAAGCTGCCCACGACCACCGCGCGCAGCGAGACCCGCACCTACGACCGGGCCGGCCGCCTGGCCTCAATGGCCACCCCGTCGGGCACCAACAGCTACACCTACGACGCCGAAGGCCGCGTCGTCACCGACAAGCCCGCATCCGGCTACCCCACCCGGTACGCCTACGACGCCGCGGGCCGCACGACCCGGGCCTGCACGGACACCTCGGCCACCTCCTGCCTGCCCGGCACCACAGGTGGCACCTATGCGTACGACAAGGTCGGCAACCTCACGACCTCCCAGACCAGCAGCGCCACCACGACCTACACTTACGACGCCGCCGACCAGCTGACGAAGACGGTAGCGGGCTCGGCCACGACGAGCTTCACCTACGACGCCGACGGCAACCAGACCAAGGACGGCGCGGACACCTACACCTACGACCCGGTCGGGAGGGTGAAGTCCGCGACCATCGGCGCGGACTCCTTCACCTTCCTGTACGACGCGGACGGCAACCGCACCGTCGCGAACAAGAACGGCGCACTGACCCGCACCTCCCGCTGGGACATCAACAACCCGCTCCCGCAGATCGCCACCGACACCAACGGCTCCGGCGCCCTGATCGCGGACTACCACGTCGACCCCAGCGGCGCCGCCCGGTCGATGGACCGCACGAACGGCAGCTTCTACTTCACTCACGACCGCCAGGAGTCGGTCAGCACCGTCTTCGACGGAGCCGGCACCGACAACTACCGCTACACCTACAGCGCCTGGGGTGTCCCCACCGGCAAGGCCACCAGCAGCGGCGGACAGAGCAGCATCTACGGCTACACCGGCCAGTACAAGGACCAGTACCTGCCGGACCGGCTGCTGCTGCGCGCCCGCAGCTACGACCCCGGGCAGCGGCACTTCACCACCCGCGACCCCATCCCGGCCGCGCTGGGCAGCCCCAACCACTCGGCCTACGCCTACGCGGGCAACGATCCGGTCAACCGGTCTGATCCGTCCGGTGCCTGCCCGCTGTGCATCAGCGCGGCCATCGGAGGCGTGGTCGGCGGGGTCATCGGCGGCAGCGTCTACGCCTTCACCCACCAGGACGACTTTGACTGGGGCGACTTCGCCGCTGCCACCGGCAAGGGCGCCGTCGTAGGCGCCGGCGCAGGCCTCCTCGCCCCGGCAGGCGGCGGCGCTGCAGCCGCCCTCGGCCTCCAGGGCGGCCGCGCCCTGGCGACCTCGGGGCTCGTCAACGCGGGTGTCGGTGCGGGCTACACCTGGGCCGTCAACACAGCCCAATGCCAGCCCACCACCCCAGGAGACCTCCTCTTCGGCGCCCTCGGCGGCGGACTGGGCACCATGGCCGGCCCCGCCTGGAACGGCCTCAAGGGACTCTTTGCTCCTAGAATTGTCGTATCTGCCCACGCGGCCCAGGGGCCCCGACTGGCTTACCGAGCCTTGAGGGAGGGTGAGGTGCCTACGTTCGGTATTCACCGTCCAGGGGGCAACCCGAACGTGCAGCCGTGGCAGCACGTGGTGCAAGCAAATGACTCGCCTTGGATTTCCCTCACCTTCGACCCCTCTGTCGCGATCAATCGATACGGAGGTTCGGCGAATGGGGTGATCGCTGTGGACATCAATCGAGTTAGGAGCGAGACAGCCGATGTGGCAGCTCACCTCGAGATACCCAATGACCCGTACCACATGTTCGACTTCGCGAAGGACAATGCTCTCAGGGATCGGGAGTTCTTGGTGAAGTTCGGCATCGATCCTGATGCGATCTTGAAGCACTGGGGCCCAGGGGTGACTCTGGACGATATCTTGAGGGATGTCGACAATGGCCTGTAGGAGCATCCTGGAGGTGCTCTTGATGGGTGAAGCCTTCGGGAGCAGCGATGCCTGACACGGTGTGGCGTCTGCAGAGTGGAGAAGCTCTGCTAGGCGTTGTGACGCTGATCGATATCGACCAGCCGTGGTTCCGATGCCACTTTGAACCGGCTGATTCCTGGGGGGACTTCGCTCAACTCTTCGAGACCCTCGCCAGGGTCGTTGATGAGGGAATTGCCCAGGACGCATCTGCCGCCCTTAAGGCGGTCCACGACCTGGACCTCAGGTTGATCCCCGAAGAGGGAGTGGGTGAGGTTGTCCGGCCGGTAATCATTCAGATCAGAGGCGACAGAGCGAATTTCCGCTACTGACGGAGCGAGCCCAGCCGAGGCCCGGCAACCAGGCAAGGCCCCTCTCCGCGAGTCGACTTCATCGACGCCGTCCGGCTTCTTGCACGGAGAGCACAGCCGGCAAGTTGCCGAATGGCTCGCTGGCGTCCGGGGTGTCGTCCCCGGGTACACAGGACCTGTCGTACCCGGGGACGTCCTTGCATACGACATCCCTGCAGCCAAGTCACCCCAGGTCAGAGGGGCTATGGACGGCGCGCCAGCGAGGGCGACTGTATATCGGTGCAGCCGAGCATCCCGATCTACTCCAACCGGCTGCCCAGCTGAGCCGCTGGTGCCGCAGGCGCTGAGGTACTGCGCCGACAGCACCACCGAAGAGGTGTCCCAGGTAACCGGCGTCACTGACGTCACAGTCGACTTGGCCGCCAAGGCGGCGACCGTGCACGGAGCCGTCCTGGACGACGCGGCCTACAGACGGGAAGAAGCCCCAGCCGGAGGCGGGGCGCAGAGCCCGGCAGCTTCTCATCCGCCTCTCACAGCCTTCTCACGGACTGGGTGTCACGAGGCGGCATACGGTGTCATGCTGGTCGTAGTGAAACAGGACTGACCTGTGCTATTTGGACGCAGCAGGACTGCGGATAACACGGCATCAAGCCGTTTCGACTGCTGGGGGTCAAGGGGTCGCAGGTTCAAATCCTGTCGTCCCGACGGTATTTTCGCAGGTCACGGGCCGTTTCCGATCATCGGAAGCGGCCTTTGGCGTACGCGCGTTTGCTCCCACGTGGGAGCCCTCTGGGAGCGCTCGTGCTCCCATGCTCCCAAGATGTCAATCGCGCCCGATTCGTCCGTCGCCCGGTTCGGTCGATGTTCAGAGCCGTCCGCGGCGGTGGGGCGCGGTCGTCAACCGTGGGGCGTTGTTGTCGCCCGGTCGCGATTCGTGGATGTGTGTGCGGCATGACGGTTGCGAGCCGAAGGACCCTTGTCTCCGGGCTGGGCCCCTTGGCCGCTTCCATGATCGACATTGCTCCCGTGCGACACCCTTTGTCTGTTGGCCCGCCGAGCGGGAAGGCATGGTGCTGGGGCCGTATTGAGCCGCTCACAGCACGTGGAGGGCGTCGACGTCGGCCGCCGACGCGGTTCAAGATGCGGCAGTATCCCTTGTCGACGGCCCTCGTCTGTTGACTCCCAGATGCGGGAGCGCCGAAGACAGCTGTTACGGGACGGCGGCGGCCGCTACTCGTCGCATGCGACGGGGGATGCGACGCCCCTGCCGGTTGGCCATTGGGCTGTAGCAGGCTCGGTCATCGTTCCATGGACGGGCAGTTGTGGTCGGGCTGATCGGTAGCTCGTCGAGCAGGCCTTAAGTAGGACGTTGGGGCCTGAGGAGCGTTAGCGGGGGTGCATAGGCGTCGCGCCGCCAGCTCCGAATTGCCGCTACGTATTTGCGAGCGAGCCTCTCGGGCGGGTACCCAGCCCTCTTGCGATCTGCCTGCCGGCACCGGACGAGTCCGGTGCCGGCCTGAGCCGCCCGAGCAGAACAGGGCCCATCGACACCGAGTCGGCCACCTCCCCCGACTGCGCCGGATCCTGGTAGGGGTCGGTGAGCAGCGGCTCGGGGAGCCACTGCCGGCGGACTTCTCCCGGCGGACGCGGGCCGAGCGCAGCACGTCGATCGAGATCCGGGTCACAGCGGCCGAGAGGAAGGCCTTGGTCGACGTGGGTTGTGTCGGGGAGGTCTCGTAGCGCAGCCAGGTCTCCTGGACCGCGTGCTCGGCCTCGCTCACGCTGCCGGATCTGGTAGGCGATCGAGAACAGCAGCGACCGCAGCTTCTCGAACTCCTCGGTCCGGGTCACGCCAGCTCTTCCTTGAAGCCCTGGCGCCACGAGGGGTAGCGCAGCTCCCAGCCGAGCTCCCGCTTGGCCTTTGCGTTGGAGAAGCCGCGGCCCTCGGTCATCAGGGTCACCGCGAACTCCCCGGCCAGCAGCTTGGCCAGCCACTTGGGAACCCGCATCGGCCGTCTGGCCCCCGCGCACGCGGCCAGATACGGCAGCCACTCGCGGACCTGGGCGGGCTCGTCGTCGACGATGTTGAACACGCCCCTCGCCTGCTTCTCCACGACCAGGACGGTAGCGCTCGCCGCGTCGTCGAGGTGCACCCACGAGTTCCAGCCGGTGCCTTCCCCGACGAGCGGGAACTTCCGCTTGCGCACGAACTCGACCACGTCGTCACTGGCGCCCGGCCCGTAGAACCCGCCGTATCGCAGGACCGTGCCGCCGGCCCTGGGCACCACGTCCTGGATGTGCATGACACCCGCCGAGATCCTGCGCGCCATCGTCCCCGTGCCCGGGTCGATCAGGTCCTCCTCGGTCAGCAGCCCTGCGCCAGGCCCGTAGCTCTGCGCGAAGCTCTGCACGACGACGTGGGGTACGCCGGTCGCCTGGGCGGCGGCCAGCAGGTGGTCCGTACCCTCGATGCGCAGCCGATTGGTGGTGGCGAAAAACCGGTCGGGGTGCCGCATGTCGGGCTGGCCGGAGATCGCGGTCATCTCATGCACGATCGCGTCCGGCCGGGCCGCGGTCACCGCCTCACCGACCGACATCCCGTCCAGCCCGTCCATCACAACGCCCTGCGCGCCCAGCTCCTCCAGCAGGCCCAGCTTGGCCGCACTCCTCGTCGTGGCCGTCACCTGATGCCCACGGGCCACGAGCTGCGGTACCAGCCGCCGCCCCATGACCCCGGTCCCGCCTGCCACGAACACCCGCATGACCATCACCATCCTGATTCCAGAGTCGCTCTCTGAGACCTGAGACGAGACGGTCCGGCCGTCTGTGACATGGCCGGGAAGACCGTCGGAGCGTCACAGAAAGGCGTCACACGGTGACGCCTGCTGGACGCGAACGTCGGGCCATGCCCCCCCGCCCGGCCGTGCGGGCCAGGGCCGAGGTCGCTCGTCGCGGGCGTCGAAGCCGTCCTCGCGGAGCTGGGTGATCGCGGCGTCCATGTACCGGGTGTTGAACATCACCAGCGCGTTCAGCACCAGGCCCAAAGCGCCGATCTGGTCCTCCATACCGTCCTGGTACCGCTGGTAAGTGGGGTGGGGCGGCCCTCGCGCGACAGCATCCGGATCACGTCGTAGGCGCGGACCGCTCCGTTATGCCCGTCACCGAGGAGCCGCAGCACCTGGCGGCGGCAGAGTCGCAGGTGACTGCGCTGCGGCTGATGCTCCGCTTCAACGTTTAGTTTCCGCTGCAGCATTGGCGTGGCGATCTGGCAAACGCACAGGTCAAGCGGTGTCGGCCCATTGGGGTCGGCACCGTCGCTGTGCCGGATGCTGGATCCGTGCTGGATTTCCTGACGTCTCGTCACCTCTCGTCATCCCTGGTTGTCCGTACCTCCGCTGGACCGGTGCTGGATCTGCTGACGGTTTGTCGGCGGAATGGGTGCCCGCCGCGCCCTTACCCCTCTGGGCGGCGCAGGCGCGCCAGAAGGTCTGCGATCTCGCGGGTCTCCTCGTGGTCCTCGCCGAGGACCACGCACATGTCCTCGTGGAGGGCGTCCAGGACTTCCTCGGCCTCGGTGCGGCGGCCCTCGGAGAAGAGCAGGATGCCGATGCTGCGGCGCAGGTCGAGGGCTGTCTCGGAGGCGTCTCCGTCCGCGTCGGAGACGATTTCCAGGATGTCCTGGAACTCGCGCAGTGCAGCGGTGGCCTGGCCGAGGTTGGCCCGGCAGTGGGCGGCGTGCCTACGGCACTCCAGGGCATCGCGGCCGGACGGGCCCGCCGTACGGGCGTAGGCGGCGGCCAGCGCGTCGAACTCCGGGAGGGCGCGGCGGAAGTCCCCGCCGGCCATGAGGACGGCCGCGCGCTGCCGTCGCAGACCGAGCACACGGGGGTTCTGCGCGCCCAGCGCTGTGGCGGCCGGGCCGATCGCCGCCTTGAGGACGTCCGCGGGCTGGGTGAACCGCCCGCCGTCGGCGAGGTCGGCGCACCGGGCGTACGCGTCCCGGATCGCGTCCCGCAGCGCGGTGTCGGCGCGCACCGGGGCCGGCGCAGGAGCCGTGGGCTCGGATGAAGGCACGGGGGCCGGGGCCCGCCGCAGGGGCGCGTTCGGCTGCCGGTAGACCACCGTCGGGTCGGGAAGACCAGTCGGCTCGGGGCTGCCGTCGGTGAAGGCTGCAGTGTCGCCGCTGCCGGGCAGCGGCAGGTGCGGCAGCAGCCGCTCGTACACCGCGTACGCGTCGGCCGGGCGCTGCTCGGGCGCCTTGGCCAAACGAACCTGATCGAGTCGATCAACGCTCGGCTGCGGAAGACGACCCGCAACCGCGGGCACTTCCCCTCCGACCAGGCCGCGCTGAAGGTCCTCTACCTCGCAGTACGCGAACTGATCACCCCCAAGGCCCGCGATCTCAACCACGTCGCGGCACACTGGAAGAAGGCACTGAACCAGTTCTCACTGTTCTTCGAGGACAGGCTCAACGCCCAGTAAAGCCCATGGACTTACACAAAGTCACTGACACACCCTACTGCGGGTCTACGGCTGGGCAGGCAGCGGCTGTTCAGTCCAGATGCACTTGCCGTCGGTGGTGTAGCGGGCGCCCCAGTGCTGGGAGAACGCGGCAACGAGCTGGAGTCCACGTCCGCCTTCGTCGGTTTCGGCGGCTCGGCGGATCCTGGGAGTCGCCTGGCTGCCGTCGAAGACCTCGCAGATCAGGGTCCGGCTGAGCAGCAGGCGCAGCTGGATGGGGCCCTTGGCGTGCCGAACGACGTTGCCGACTAGCTCGCTGGCCAGCAGTTCCGTGGTCATCAACAGGTCGTCGAGGTGCCAGGCGGTGAGCTGCTCCCGGACATGCCTGCGCGCCAGGCCAGCGGCCACGGGCTCGTCGGGGAGCGGCCAGGACGCGATGTTCTGGGGAGCCAGCCGCTGAACGCGAGCGATGAGCAGGGCGGCGTCATCCGTGGTCAGCTCCTGGGCAGGCAGCAGCGTGGTGGTGAGAGCGTCGCACAACCGGTCGAGGTGTTCGCGTGCGTCACACGGATCAGGGCGTGACGCCCGCCTGTCGCCGCTCGGGCCGACCGAGGACCCGGTGCGGAACGCGCCTGGGCCGACGGTGAGGCATCGGGCCACGGCGGCCATGCCACTGTCGATGTCGCGGGTGGCCGACTCGACCAGACCGTCGGTGTACAGCACAAGCAGGCTGTCTTCGGGCAGATGCAGCTGGACGGTGCTGAACGGAGGCTCAGCTGCGCCCAGGGGCGGGTCGGGGGGCAGGTCCGCGAAGAACACGGTGCCGTCGGGAAGGGCAATGGCGGGTGGGGGATGGCCCGCTGAGGCGAGGAAGCACAGGCCAGTGGTGGGGTCGTAGATGGCGTACAGGCAGGTGGCGTAGAGGTCGTCGCCGAGGTCGCTGACGAGGTCATTGAGGTGAGCAAGGATCTCGTCGGGCGGCAAGTCCAGGTCGGCGAGGGTGTGCACGGCGGTGCGCAGGCGTCCCATCGTGGCGGCTTCGGTCAGCCCGTGGCCCATGACGTCGCCGATGACGAGGGCGACGCGGTCCGCCGACAGCGGGATGACGTCGTACCAGTCGCCGCCGATGCCAATGCCACTCCTGGCGGGCAGGTAGCGGGCTGCGGCAACGACGGCGGGCGTGGAGGGCAGTGCGCGCGGGAGCAGGCCACGCTGCAGCTCCTGGGCGCGCGCGTGCTCGGTGTCGTACAGGCGGGCTCGGGCCAGGGCCTGGCCGACCAGTCCGCTGAGCGCGGTGAGCAGGGCGCGCTCCTCGCCGGTGAAGTGGCGAGGCTCGTGGAACGAGATGGCGCAGCAGCCTATCGGATCCCCGGAAGCGATCAGAGGGAGGAACGCCCATGCCTGCTTCCCCGACGCAGCCGCCCTTTCGGCCATCCCCGGGTAGAGCGCGATGTACTCGGCCGGCGAGCCCATGAATATCGGCAGACGGGTGCGGAGCACGTCGTTGAACGGGGAGCTGTGGGCTTGCGGCGTCTCGGTGATGCCGCGGAGGAAGTCCGGCGAGTACCCCACAGACCCGACCACGTGCCGACGGCCGCTCTCGAACACCTCGACCACCAGACCTGCGGCATCGAAGGGCGGCAGCACATACTCCGCGACGACCTCGACCACGTCCCGTGCGGTCACCGCATAGGTCAGGGCACTGGTCAGCTTGCCGATCGGGGCGGTTCGCTGAGCTGTGGCGCGTTCGGCAGCCGCGCGCTGCGCAACGCGGATCTTCGTCTCGGTGACATCGGTGACGTAAAGCGTCAGGCCATTGGGTACCGGGACCAGCCGTATGTGGTACCAGCGCTCATCGGTCGGCCACTGGACGTCGCAGCCCACCGGCGCACCGTCGGCGGCGGCCTGCCGACACCGGGCTTCCAGGCCGGGCACCCTGCCGGCAGGACCGTCCCACAACACTCGCCCGAGCACGTCCTCTGCCGGCCCGAGGAGGCGCTCGGCCTCGACGTTGATGTACGAGGTCCGCCAGTCGCCGTCCACCACGAGGAACCCGTCACGCAGGTACCGCAGCGCATGGGCGACAGGCTCCTGGGCGATCAGCGGGTAGGAGCCAACCGGCTGCTCTCGCCACCACCGGCGGCTCACTCCGGCGGTGGTCGACTGCGGAACTCGTTGTGCTGCCCAGCGCGCCACTGCCGGCAGGAAGGCCCGCTGCCCGGCCGTCGGCTCACCCGAAGCCGTCAGTACGGACAGGGCCCCCAGCGGTGCGTCCGGGCCGGGTATGGGAACGGCAGCCACCATGGTGGCAGTCGGCAACGACAACGTTACGGATCGCGACGCAGCGGTGTCGTGGGTGTCGTCCGGTAGCGAACCCGCGGCATCGACCACGGGCATCCACGCAAAGGTGCCGTCGCGCACGGCATGGGTAGGCGCCCCGGAAGGTGCGTCCGCCCCGATCTCCTCCCACCCCTGGAGTGCGGCCCGAGGGAGTCCGCTGACGACGGCCAGATGTAGGGGGCGACCGCCTGACGGCCCGCACCAGTGCACCATCCCCGCCAGTCCCGTGAGCTCGGCCACCGCCTGGTCCAGCGCGTACTGCAGGGCCTCACCGCCCGTGAGCCCGGTGCCGGTGGCCGCGAGCATGGACAACCGATGCTCCGCCGAGGACTCCGTGGAGGTCACCGGGCCGACGGAGATCCGGCTTGGTTCTGGCACCATTGGCAATCCCTCACGCGACACAACATACATTTTTGCCCAAACGATATAAACCCTCGCAGCCGCAGCGGCAGCAGACCGCGACGGAACGCCGACCCAGGGGTCTCGCACGCGATCACGCACGCGCTATGGCGTGTGCCGACAGCAGGGGTCGGCTGACTTCTCTGCCAGTCGGCGTGAGGGAGTGCCGTTCCCCTTTCCCCCGCGAGGTCCAGGCCCGGCGTGACGGCCGGAGTGAGACTGGCCCGGATGCACGAGCGTCAACCACCGGCACAACCGGCGTCAGGGATGCCTTCGAAACCATTGCGTGCCATCGTCACTGCGGCCCGACGGGCTTCCGCTCCGGCGGTGTCTCCACGGACATGCTCCCCACCCGCGGTCGTGCTCCCCGGCGGTACCTTCGACTTCCTCGATGTCCCCGCCGGGCCCCGGCTGGGCGTCGGCGGCCTGCCCTTCGAGACCGCCGAGCTTGACCTGCCCGAGGGCAGCCTGCTGGCCCTCTGCACCGACAGCCTCATCGAATCCCGCGATCACGACGTCGGCGTGGGCGAGGGGCTGCGCCGCGCGCTGGCCGAGCCTGCCTCCTGGAGACCGTCTGTGACACGGTGATCGGGAACCTCCTCTCCGGCCGCCCCAGCGACGACATCGCCGTACTCATCACCCGCACCCGGGCCCTCGATGCGTCCAAGGGGCCGCCTGGGAGGTGTCGGCCGATCGGTCGTAGTCGCACGGGGGGGCGCAACCAAGCCTCCCAGCGGCCGGCCGCCTGGGGGCTGGATGAGATCACGTTCGTCACCGAGCTGGTGGTGAGCGAGCTCGTCACCAACGCCATCCGCTACGGCCAACCCTCGATCCAGCTGCGGCTGTTCCGGGACACCACGCTCATCTGCGAGGTCTCGGACGCCAGCATCACCGCCCCGCACCTGCGCCGGGCCCGCGTCTACGACGAGGGCGGCCGCGGCCTGCTCCTGGTCACCCAGCTCACCGACCGCTGGGGCAGCCGTCAGACCCCTCACGGCAAGACCATCTGGCCCGAACAGCCACTTCCGCAGACCTGAAGGGCGCCGCACCGAGGGCCGCGCTGGCGCTCCCGGGCCACTTGAAGTAGCCACGTCACTGGAAGGGACTGTAGCGGGCGGGACTGTAAATCGTTCGGTGTAACTCCTGATCATGGAAGATGCATCGATGACCAGTGACAACGTGACCGAGCCCGAAAGCGTCGAGTCGGTTGAGCCGCAGCCGGTCAAGTCCGTGGACGACCAGC
>NZ_JBQQBX010000053.1:0-35866 GCF_052245475.1 Streptomyces sp. 7N604
CTGTTGTCCGGGTGGGGGTCTTTTTCCCCGTGGGGCGAAACGAAATCCCACAACCCAGGTCTGCGCCGGAGGCGGTCGCGCTGTCCTCGGGGGCGGCTAGCCTGCCCGTATGGGTCTCAACACCTCTCCGGACGCACCCATCCCCGTGGGCCAGGTGTCACGGCTGATCGGCGGATGGATCGACCGGCTCGGCTCCGTGTGGGTCGAAGGGCAGATCACGCAGTTGTCGCGGCGGCCCGGCGCCGGCGTGGTGTTCCTGACCCTGCGCGACCCGTCGCACGACATCTCCCTCTCCGTCACCTGCTACCGCCTGGTGTTCGACCGGGTCGGGGACATCGTCTCCGAGGGCGCGCGGGTCGTCGTTCACGCCAAGCCCGAGTGGTACGCGCCGCGCGGCCAGCTCTCGCTCCGGGCCTCCGAGATCAGGCCGGTCGGCGTCGGCGAACTGCTGGCCCGGCTGGAGCAGCTGAAGAAGTCGCTCGCCGCCGAGGGCCTGTTCGCGCTGGACCGGAAGCGTCCGCTCCCGTTCCTGCCGCAGCTCATCGGCCTGGTCTGCGGCCGGGCCTCGGCCGCCGAGCGGGACGTGCTGGAGAACGCCCGGCACCGCTGGCCGGCCGTCCGCTTCGAGGTCCGCAACGTCGCGGTGCAGGGCGTGCACGCCGTGCCGCAGATCGTTCAGGCGGTCAAGGATCTCGACGCGCTGCCGGACGTCGACGTGATCGTCGTGGCGCGCGGCGGCGGCAGCGTCGAAGACCTGTTGCCGTTCTCGGACGAGCAGCTCGTACGGACCGTGGCCGACTGCCGTACGCCCGTCGTGTCGGCCATCGGCCACGAGCCGGACACACCCCTGCTCGACCTCGTCGCCGACCTGCGCGCCTCCACGCCGACGGACGCCGCGAAGAAGGTCGTGCCGGACGTCGGCGAGGAGCTGACCCGCATCCGGCAGCTGCGGGAGCGCGCGCTGCGCACCGTCACGGGGCTGCTCGACCGGGAGGAGCGGGGCCTCGCGGCCGTCCGCCACCGGCCGTGCATGGAGCGGCCGCAGCGGATGGTGGAGGAGCGGGAGGAGCAGGTCGAGGCGCTGCTCCACCGGGGCCGCAGGACGCTGGGGCACCTGCTGGACCGGGCCGACTCGGAGCTCGCGCACACCCTCGCGCGCGTTGTGTCGCTCTCCCCGGCGGCCACGCTGGAGCGGGGGTACGCGGTGCTGCAGCGGGCGGACGGCACGGTGGTCAGGTCGGCGGACGAGGTCACGCCGGACGAGAAGCTGCGGGCCCGCGTCGCCGAGGGCGAGTTCACGGTGCGGGTGACGCCGTAGCGGCACCTGCTGCGCTCCCTACGTCGCCGTACGCCGCGACAGCGGCGCGGGTGACGACGTGGGCGTCGTGGGTGGCGACGTGGGCGTCGTGGGTGGCGTCGGCCGCCCTGTCGTACGCCACCTCTAGGCTGGACGCATGACCACTACGGACGAGAAGGCCGGCGAGCCCGGCGGCGGCGCGACCGCGCCGCCGGCCGACTCGACGCTCGGCTACGAGCAGGCGAGGGACGAGCTGATCGAGGTCGTCCGCCGGCTGGAGGCGGGCGGGACCACGCTGGAGGAGTCCCTCGCGCTCTGGGAGCGCGGCGAGCAGCTGGCGAAGGTCTGCCGCCGGTGGCTGGAGGGCGCGCGGGCGCGGCTGGACGCGGCCCTCGCGGATTCCGGGGACGAGGACGGCGCCGGGGGCGAGGACGACGAGGAAGCCGACGACTAACGCGCCCACCGGCGTACCGACCGGAGCACTCACCGGAGCCGGGGCCCACCGGCGTACCGACCAGCACACAGCCCGCGCGGATGTGAAGCGGGTCACACACCTTCACCCTCGTTGAATATTCACGCGCCTCTCGTGGTTGCACGCGACGGTAATTGAACGCTGCACAACTTTGAGAGGTACCCCATGACCCTCGCCCTCGACAGCGCCGCCCAGGACCTGCTCTTCCGTGAGGCCAGGACCGCCCGCACCTTCACCGACGAGCCGGTCACCGACGAGCAGGTGCAGGCGATCTACGACCTGGTGAAGTACGCCCCCACCGCCTTCAACCAGTCGCCGCTGCGCATCGTGCTGGTCCGCTCGCCCGACGCCCGTGAGCGCCTGGTGCGCCACATGGCCGAGGGCAACCAGCCCAAGACGGCCGCCGCCCCGCTCGTCGCGATCCTCGCCACGGACCACGAGTTCCACGAGGAGCTGCCCCGCCTCTTCCCGCACTTCCCGCAGGTCAAGGACGTCTTCTTCAGCGAGCGCCCGGTCCGCGAGCAGGCCGGCTCCTTCAACGCGGCGCTGCAGGTCGGCTACTTCATCATCGGCGTCCGCGCCGCCGGCCTGGCCGCGGGCCCGATGACCGGCTACGACGCCGAGGCCCTCAACAAGGAGTTCTTCCCCGAGGGCGACCACTCGGTGCTGGCCGTGGTGAACATCGGCAAGCCGGGCGAGGACGCATGGCTCCCGCGCTCGCCCCGCCTGGAGTACGACGAGGTCGTCACGACCGTCTGACCTCAAGCCCGCCGGTCCCCCGGCAGAGCCCGGACGGCCCGGGGCGCTGCCGGGGGTAAGGGACCCGCGGCGGCAGCCGCCCATGCAAGCCGCCCAAGTCGGCCACCCGTGTCACCGGCCCCCGGGAGACTCGAGCCTGAGTGCGGCGGCCATCTTCGCGAGCTGCGCGTACGGCGCGGTGCCGGTCACCACCGTCGTCACCCCGCGCTCCTCCAGCACCAGCGCGTCGTACTTCGGGCCCTCGTAGCGGTCCCAGCGCTCCGCGCCGACCTGCTGGGTCCTGCCGGTCTTCTCCGCGCCCTGGCTGACCTTCGTCACGAACTTCGACGGTCTGCCGTTGCTCTGTTCCACCGCCACGTACTGGTCGTCCTGGTCCAGGAAGCCCAGGTGCCAGGCGGCCCCGTCCGGGTTGCCCCCGTCGTACGTCACCGAGGTCGCGCGCCAGGTCTTCGGCAGGCCCTCGGGGGCCGCCACCGGGTAGGGCGCGGCGCGGCGGGCCGTGTCCAGCTCCACCCGGTAGTCGACCGGCTTCACCGGGTCCTTCGAGGGGTCGTGCGGGATGAAGAGATAGATGCCCGCGACAACGACCCCGATGACCGCCATCGACAGCACCATGTCCCGAACCGTCTGCGTACCGCGCATTCCTGCCACGCCCCTATCGTCCCTTATCGCCGAACCGGCGATTCCCGCACCCCCTGCGGGGCACTCGTGAGACGCCCCCGGCGGCGCCTCGACCACGCTCTCGACCGCGCCCTCGACCGAGGCCTCGACCGTGCGCTTGACAGCGCTCATGCGTAGGGCCCACTGCTCACATTGGCGACGAACCGATAAAGTCACAGACACCGTCTACTCCGGCCGTCGCCGTACAGAAAGGTGCGCTCCGATGACCGAGCATCATCTGCCGTCCCAGCTCGAGGTGAGCCCCGAGGCTCCCGACCGAAACCTCGCCCTGGAACTCGTACGGGTCACCGAGGCCGCCGCGATGGCCGCGGGGCGGTGGGTCGGCCGCGGCGACAAGAACGGCGCCGACGGCGCCGCCGTGAAGGCCATGCGCACCCTCGTCAGCACCGTGTCGATGAACGGGGTCGTCGTCATCGGCGAGGGCGAGAAGGACGAGGCCCCGATGCTCTTCAACGGGGAGCGGATCGGCGATGGCACCGGTGCGGAGTGCGACATCGCCGTGGACCCGATCGACGGGACCACCCTGACCGCCAAGGGCATGCCCAACGCCATCGCCGTCCTCGCCGCCGCCGACCGCGGCACGATGTTCGACCCGTCCGCCGTCTTCTACATGGACAAGCTGGTCACCGGGCCGGAGGCGGCCGACTACGTCGACATCACCGCGCCTCCGTCGGTCAACATCCGCCGGGTCGCCAAGGCCAAGCACAGCGCGCCCGAGGACGTCACGGTCGTCGTCCTCGACCGCCCGCGCCACCAGGACCTGGTCAAGGAGATCCGCGAGACCGGCGCCCGGATCAAGTTCATCTCGGACGGCGACGTCGCGGGCGCGATCATGGCCGTACGGGAGAGCACCGGCATCGACATGCTGATGGGCATCGGCGGCACGCCCGAGGGCATCATCGCGGCCTGCGCGATCAAGTGTCTGGGCGGCACGATCCAGGGCAAGCTGTGGCCGAAGGACGACGAGGAGAAGCAGCGCGCGCTGGACGCGGGCCACGACCTCGACCGCGTCCTGCACACCGACGACCTGGTCAGCGGCGACAACGTGTTCTTCGTCGCCACCGGCATCACGGACGGCGAGCTGCTGCGCGGGGTGCGGTACCGGGCGGAGACGGCCGCCACCGAGTCGCTGGTAATGCGTTCCAAGTCCGGCACGATCCGGCGGATCGACTCCACGCACCGGCTGTCGAAGCTCCGCGCCTACAGCGCCATCGACTTCGACCGCGCGCGCTGAGCGGGGGAGCCGGAGCCGGCCGGTTCAGACGATACGGACGCGCACCTGCGGAATACGGATGAACGTCAGGGGCGCCCCCGCAGTGGGCGCGCCCCTGACGCACGTTCAGCCAGCCGCTGCGATGTGCGGGACCGCGGCGGAGCGCGCGGCCTTCTGCAGCTCGACCTCACGGCGCCGGCGGCGGGCCAGCACGACCCGGCGCTCGGCCGCGGTCAGCCCTCCCCACACGCCGTAGGGCTCCGGCTGCAGCAGTGCGTGCTCCCGGCACTCCACCATCACAGGGCACCGGGCGCAGACCCGCTTCGCGGCCTCTTCACGCGACAGCCGGGCGGCCGTCGGCTCCTTGGAGGGCGCGAAGAACAGCCCGGCTTCGTCGCGGCGGCACACCGCGTCCGAGTGCCAGGGGCCTGCTTGGTCCCGGGCGTGAATGCGCTGCGGCGGTACGGCGGCCTGCAGGGGCTGATGCGGCGGTTGCAGCACGGTCTACTCCTGACGACGGCTTTCGCGAAAGAGTCACCCTTGCCCGTCTCCCCCGGCGCACGGCCCCTTTCAACCCCCATGCCGTACGAGAAGACGATGCAGCAGTCCCTACCCGCTGTGCGTGTGCCTATGCAGACCGTTGCAGTTTTCTGGCCCCACCCGCTCCGGACCCCATGCCCACACCCCGGGGCCCCTCAGTGCCCGAGGTGTTTGCGCGCGTGGGCGTGCAGGTCGCGGAGGCGTTTGCCCCTCTTGGGCTTGGCCTCGATGCTGCCGAAGACCGCGTAGCCGCTGATGACGACGACCGGAGCGTTGAGGTCCGCGGACTCCTGGGTGTCCACCTCGACGTTGCCGAAGACGCCCGTGCCCGAGCCGCGCAGCGTGACGTTCTCCGGGACCCGGACTTCCACACTGCCGAAGATCGACGTCGCGTTGATCACGACCTGCTGCTGCTCGAACATCGCCTCCGTGAGGTCGATCTCGACGCTGCCGAAGCAGGTGAAGACGTTGGTGCGGCGGCCGATGCGCCAGCGGCCCTTGCGGGTCGAGGCGCTGAAAACGGCGACGAGGTTCTCGGGCGGGGCCTCGGCCTGCGCGTACGGCGGCCCGGCGGCCGGGGCGGCGGCGGGTGGCATACGGGTACCGGCCGCAGGCAAGTCCCGTACCAGCGGCTCGAGTTCACCGAGCGTCTTGGCGCGGTAGACCCCGTCGATCCGCTCGGCGTGCTCCTCCGCGGTCAGCCGGCCCTCGGCGAGGGCCTCGCGGAGGATGTCCGCGAACCGGTCGCGGTCGGCGTCGGACGCGCGGATCTCCGCTTCGGCGACTGGCTTGGCCGCGGCCACTGCGGGCGCCGCGGCCACTGCGGCCGCCGCGGCCACTGCGGGCGCCGCGGCCGCTGCAGGGGCCGCGGGTACTGCGGGCTCCGAAGGCGCCACAGGCGCCGCGGGCTTGGTCAGGGGCACCGGCTGCTGCTGAGGCTCATTCACCGGGCCAGCGTACCGAAACGCGATAGATCGCGACTAGGGTTACGCGACTCCCGTGCCGCGCCCACTCGCGCCCCATCTCCACTGAGCCCTACCTCACAGCCCCACCCGCCCTCGCGCGCTCTACGCTTGTCTGCGCTGTCTTCGACGCCAGCCACCGCCGTCTGCCGAGTGAGGAATGGCCGCACATGCCTGAGTTCGCCTATACGGATCTCCTGCCCCTGGGCGAGGACACCACCCCGTACCGCCTGGTGACCTCCGAGGGCGTGAGCACCTTCGAGGCCGACGGGCGCACGTTCCTCAGGGTCGAGCCGGAGGCGCTGCGGAAGCTGGCCGCCGAGGCCATGCACGACATCTCGCACTACCTGCGCCCCGCCCACCTCGCCCAGCTGCGCCGGATCCTCGACGACCCCGAGGCCTCCCCCAACGACCGCTTCGTGGCCCTGGACCTGCTGAAGAACGCGAACATCGCGGCCGCGGGCGTCCTGCCCATGTGCCAGGACACCGGCACCGCGATCGTCATGGGCAAGCGCGGCCAGAACGTCCTGACGTCGGGCGCGGACGAGGAGGCCCTCTCGCGCGGCATCTACGACGCGTACACCAAGCTCAATCTGCGCTACTCGCAGATGGCCCCGCTGACCATGTGGGACGAGAAGAACACCGGCTCCAACCTGCCCGCGCAGATCGAGCTGTACGCGACCGACGGCGGTGCGTACAAGTTCCTCTTCATGGCCAAGGGCGGCGGCTCGGCCAACAAGTCCTTCCTCTACCAGGAGACGAAGGCCGTCCTGAACGAGTCCTCCATGATGAAGTTCCTGGAGGAGAAGATCCGCCTCCTGGGCACGGCCGCCTGTCCGCCGTACCACCTGGCGATCGTCGTCGGCGGCACGAGCGCCGAGTACGCGCTGAAGACCGCCAAGTACGCCTCCGCGCACTACCTCGACGAGATCCCGTCCGAGGGCTCCCCGACCGGCCACGGCTTCCGCGACAAGGAGCTGGAGGAGAAGGTCTTCGAGCTGACCCAGAAGATCGGCATCGGCGCGCAGTTCGGCGGCAAGTACTTCTGCCACGACGTGCGCGTGGTGCGGCTGCCGCGGCACGGCGCGTCCTGCCCGGTCGCCATCGCCGTCTCCTGCTCCGCCGACCGCCAGGCGGTCGCGAAGATCACGGCAGAGGGCGTCTTCCTGGAGCAGCTGGAGACCGACCCGGCGAAGTACCTGCCGGAGACCACCGACGAGCAGCTGACCGAGGGCGCGGGTCCCGACCTCGAAGCGGTGCGTATCGACCTCAACCAGCCGATGGACGACATCCTCGCCGAGCTGACCAAGCACCCGGTCAAAACCCGCCTTTCGCTGACCGGCACGCTCGTCGTCGCCCGCGATATCGCGCACGCGAAGATCAAGGAGCGGCTGGACGCGGGCGAGGAGATGCCGGAGTACCTGAGGAACCACCCGGTCTACTACGCGGGCCCGGCCAAGACCCCCGAGGGCTACGCATCCGGCTCCTTCGGCCCGACGACGGCGGGCCGGATGGACGCGTACGTCGAGCAGTTCCAGGCGGCCGGCGGCTCGAAGGTCATGCTGGC
This sequence comes from Streptomyces sp. 7N604, assembly GCF_052245475.1. NCBI lineage: Bacteria > Bacillati > Actinomycetota > Actinomycetes > Kitasatosporales > Streptomycetaceae > Streptomyces > Streptomyces sp. 7N604. Next base: position 7,492 of record NZ_JBQQBX010000053.1, read on the forward strand.
CAAGGGCAACCGCTCCAAGCAGGTCACCGACGCGTGCGCCGCGCACGGCGGCTTCTACCTCGGCTCGATCGGCGGCCCGGCCGCGCGCCTGGCGCAGGACTGCATCAAGAAGGTGGAGGTCCTGGAGTACGAGGAGCTGGGCATGGAGGCGGTCTGGAGGATCGAGGTCGAGGACTTCCCGGCCTTCATCGTGGTCGACGACAAGGGCAACGACTTCTTCCAGGACCCGTCCCCCGCCCAGCCGTTCGTGACCACCATCCCCGTACGGCCCACGACCTGAGCCCGGCCCGGCGGCCCCGCCCGGCGCGCGGGGCCGCCGGGCCGCTCAGGCCAGCACGGTCTTCCAGGCGACGAACACGGCGACGCCGATCAGCAGCGCGCCCGTCATCAGGCTCAGGAGGCCGCCCACCACGTTGTTGTCCCGGAAGCCACCGGAGACGGTGAAGCAGAGCCAGCTTCCCCAGCCGAACACCAGCGCACCGAAGACCAGCAGGCCGGATGCCGCGGCAGCGGCGTCCCAGTTGCCGTTGACGGTTTCCTCGTAAGGGGTCCCCTCCGCGATCAGAAAGCCGATCTGCGGCCCGATGAGGCTGAACAATGCGGCTATCCCCGCGAACAACAGCAGCCGTTGGATCACCAGGACCCCTTCCCTTCGATGGAAAAGCGCGCGATGCGCGCCCGAGCTCCCCGCGTGCGGGACTTGCTCCAGCCCTCTCGCACCGACACGTGGACGAGGACTTCGCGGAGCATGCTTATCTCTCCGGCGAGCCTGCTCCGGTCGCGGTCGATGCGCCGCCGGAGGCGGCGGGCCACGGCCACCTCGACGACTACGGCCGCAGCGACGGCCGCGAGACCGGCGAGCAGAGTCGGCACCATGACCGAACCGGAGTCCTCAACGGCGCCGGGGTGCGCGGCGTACCCGGTGGTCAAAGCCGCCAGGGCGAGCAGCCCGAGTGCTCCCTCCGCGCCGCGCAGGGACCACAGCGCGACCCGGGCCCGGCGCACCCCGCTCAGCAGCTCCTCGGCCGTGCGCAGCGAAGACTCGAAGGCCTCGCCGTCCCAAGCCGTGTTCACAGCAGGCCCTTCAAGGTCCGGTAGAAGTGCTTGCGCAGGCCGCGGGCCCCCAGCTCGTCGAGCACGCTCATCCGGGGCGGAAGGCCACCGCCGAAGGAGTGCCGCAGGAGCCGGGAGCTCACCGGGACGACGGCGATCCGGAGGCGGCTGCCCTCGGCCAGGTCGCGCAGGGCGGTGCAGAAGCGCGATTCGTCGCCCGGCCCGGTGGCGTCACCGTCCGGGATGTAGTAGTCACGTGCGCTGTCGATGTCGTTCCAGAACAGATCGCTCTTGGTGACGGCGACGATCAGCCACTTCAGACGCCGTTCCACGGCGCGGGTCTCCTTGATCCGGTCACACAGATCCTCGAAGTCCCGGCGCTCCTTCAGCAGGTGCCACTCACGCACGGCGTCCGGGGTGATCCCCGTTCCCGCACCGCGCACCCCGTCCTCCAGCGCATTCTGGCCTCTGCGGTCCCAGACTTTGTTGTGGCCCCAGCAGACCACGTGGATGATGCCTTCGGGCGCTGCGTTGTCGCTCAGGACACGGTTCATGGCGCGCTCGCGCTGCGCCGACTCCTGGCCGGGCACCACCATGACGGACACCCGGATCCGCATCGAGCCCAGCATGAAGACCGTGTGCTTCTCCTCCCGGTCCGGGCTGCGCCCCTTGAGGTCGTCGTCGGGGCCGACACGCTGGGCGAGCGCGTCGAAGAGGACCGTCTTCCCGGCCCCGGGCTCCCCGGTGAACGCGATGGGACGGCGGGCCAAGCCCAGGCCCGCCCGGCCCGCCCCGTACTCCTCGTTCTGGGGATGCCCTGTCCCCTCGGCCGCGCGGACGGCGGCCTCCCATCCCGCACGAACCTCATCCCAGATGTCGGACATGCGGTCCTTTCCCTGTCGCCCGCCGATTCCCGGCCGTATCGTAAGGCGGCTTCACCAGCCTTGCAGGGCAACGGACTTGATGAGTCACGTGCGGATCCCGGCACGCCGACCGGCGGCCACCCGCCGGAGGCCGGGCCCTGTCCGGGCCTAGGCGTGCGCGTGGTGGGCCAGGGCCGCGTGGGGGTCCGGGTCGCCGGTCGTGGCGGAGGGGTCCGCGTGCACCAGGGCGGCGGTCAGCCGCGGTACGGCGTGCAGCAGGGCGTGCTCCGCCTCGACGGCGACCTCGTGTGCGGCCCGTACGCTCAGGTCGCCGTCGACGACGATGGCGACCTCCGCCCGCAGCCGGTGCCCGATCCACCGCATCCGCAGCTCGCCGACCTCCACTACGCCGGGCACGCCGAGCAGCGCGGCCGCGGCCGCATCGACGAGCGCGGGTTCCACGGCGTCCATCAGGCGGCGGAAGACCTCCCGGGCGGCGTCCTTCAGCACGAGCGCGATGGCGGCGGTGATGAACAGGCCGACGACCGGGTCGGCCAGGCGCCAGCCGAGCGCCGCGCCGCCCGCGCCGAGCAGCACTGCGAGCGAGGTGAGTCCGTCGGTGCGGGCGTGCAGCCCGTCGGCGACCAGGGCGGCGGAGCCGATCCTGCGGCCGGTGCGGATGCGGTAGCGGGCCACCCACTCGTTGCCGATGAATCCGACGACGGCCGCTGCGGCGACCGCGGGCAGCAGGTGGACCTGCCGTGGGTCGAGGAGCCGGTCGACCGCCGCCCAGCCGGCCAGCGCCGCCGACGCGGCGATGGTCAGCACGATCACGATCCCGGCCAGGTCCTCCGCCCTGCCGTACCCGTACGTGAAGCGGCGGGTGGCGGCGCGCCTGCCGAGGACGAACGCGACGCCCAGCGGCACGGCGGTCAGCGCGTCCGCGGCGTTGTGGACCGTGTCGCCCAGCAGCGCCACAGAACCCGAGACGACGACCACGGCGGCCTGCAGCGCCGCCGTGAGGGCCAGGACGCCGAGCGAGATCCACAGCGTCCGCATGCCCTCCGCGGAGGTCTCCATCGCGGAGTCGACCTTGTCGGCTGCCTGGTGGCTGTGCGGGGTGACCACGTGGGCCACCCGGTGCCGGATGCGCGCCCACCGGCCCCGGCCGTGCCCGTGCCCGTCGTGCCCGTGCCCGTGCCCGCCGTGCCCGTGCCCGTCGTGCCCGTGCCCGTCGTGCCCGTGCCCATCGTGGCCGTGCTCGTGCCCGTCGTGCCCGTGCCCGTGGTCCTGGTGGTTCCTCATCGGCTCGCTCACAGCGCGATTATGGACGGTTACGCCGGGGCTTTCATCTCTCACCTGCGCATATCCCGCGGATGCCGCACGGCCGTACGCGTTCGCGCAACGCCGCCGGGAACAAGGTGAACTGGACACGCGCTGTGCATCCCAGGAGGTACGTGACGATGACCGACGACGGCAGCGAGAACAGCGACAGCAGCGAAGGCGGCGAGGGCTACCGCATCGAGCACGACTCGATGGGCGAGGTACGGGTCCCCGCCCGCGCGAAGTGGCGCGCGCAGACCCAGCGCGCGGTGGAGAACTTCCCGGTCTCCGGGCAGCGCCTGGAGCGCGCGCACATCGAGGCGCTGGCCCGTATCAAGGCGGCCGCGGCCAAGGTGAACGCCGATCTCGGCGTGCTCGACAAGGACCTGGCGACCGCGATCCAGGAGGCCGCGGCAGAGGTCGCCGAGGGCGCCTGGGACGACCACTTCCCGGTGGACGTCTTCCAGACCGGCTCCGGCACGTCCTCCAACATGAACACCAACGAGGTCATCGCGACCCTGGCGAGTGAGCGGCTCGGGGCACCCGTCCACCCGAACGACCATGTCAACGCCAGCCAGTCGTCCAACGACGTCTTCCCGTCCTCGATCCACATCGCCGCGACCGCGGCCGTGACCGGCGACCTTATTCCGGCTCTCGACCACCTCGCCGAGTCCCTGGAGCGCAAGTCCGCGCAGTTCGCGGAGGTCGTCAAGTCCGGCCGTACGCACCTGATGGACGCGACCCCGGTGACGCTGGGTCAGGAGTTCGGCGGCTACGCGGCGCAGGTGCGGTACGGCGCCGAGCGCCTCAGGGCCTCCCTCCCCCGCCTCGCCGAACTCCCCCTCGGCGGCACGGCCGTCGGCACCGGCATCAACACCCCGCCCGGCTTCTCCGCCGCCGTCATCGCCGAGGTGGCCCGCTCCACCGGTCTTCCGCTGACCGAGGCGCGCGACCACTTCGAGGCGCAGGGCGCGCGGGACGGCCTGGTGGAGACCTCGGGCCAGCTCCGTACGATCGCGGTGAGCCTCACCAAGATCGCCAACGATCTCCGCTGGATGGCCTCGGGACCGCGCACCGGACTCGCCGAGATCAACCTGCCCGACCTCCAGCCCGGCTCCTCGATCATGCCGGGGAAGGTCAACCCGGTGATTCCGGAGGCGGTGCTGATGGTGGCCGCCCAGGTCATCGGCAACGACGTGACGGTCACCACGGCAGGCGCCTCGGGCAACTTCGAGCTCAACGTGATGCTCCCGGTCATCGCCAGGAACCTGCTCGAGTCGGTCCGGCTGCTCGCGAGCGCCTCCCGCCTGCTGGCGGACCGCACGGTCGACGGCATCACGGCGAACGCGGACCGGGCCCGGGAGTACGCCGAGTCGTCGCCGTCCGTCGTCACCCCGCTCAACAAGTACATCGGTTACGAGGAGGCGGCGAAGGTCGCCAAGAAGTCTCTGGCCGAGCGGAAGACGATCCGCGAGGTGGTCCTCGAGTCGGGGTACGTGGAACGCGGCGATCTGACGCTCGAGCAGCTGGACGAGGCGCTGGACGTGCTGCGCATGACCCGCCCGTAGCGCGGCGCGTGACGCGCCCGTAGCGCGGGCCACAGCGGCGCGTGGCCCCCCGCCCCTAAGATCTGCGCATGACAGCGGAGACCACGGAGTCGACGGGCGCGGCGGATGCCCGATTCTGGGCACCGGGGGAGCACATCCTCTGGCGCTACCGGGGCAACGGCACCGGCCGCGTCCACATCTGCCGTCCCGTGACGGTCGTGGAGGACACGGCCGAGCTGCTCGCGGTCTGGATGGCGCCGGGCACCGTGTGCGTGAAGCCGGTGCTCAGCGACGGCACACCCGTACACCGTGAGCCGCTGGCCACCCGCTACACCAAGCCGCGGTCCACCACCCGCTCGCGCTGGTTCGGCACGGGTGTGCTGAAGCTGGCCACGCCCGCCGACCCCTGGTCGGTCTGGCTGTTCTGGGAGCCGGGCTGGCGCTTCAAGAACTGGTACGTGAATCTGGAGGAGCCGCGCCGCCGGTGGGCGCGCGGCATCGACTCCGAGGACCACTTCCTGGACATCGCGGTCTATCCGGACCGCAGCTGGGCCTGGCGGGACGAGGACGAGTTCGAACAGGCGCAGCGCGCCGGCCTGATGAGTGCCCGGCAGGCCGAGGGCGTACGGGCCGCGGGCCGGGCCGCCGTCGAACTCATCGGCGCGTGGGGCGCGCCCTTCCGGGACGGCTGGGAGAACTGGCGGCCCGATCAGGAATGGCCGGTCCCGGAACTTCCGGCGGACTGGGACCTCGTCCCTGCCAGACTGGCCTCCTGACCTCCTGCACCGGTGTGCGGAAGGAATCTCCCGACGGGAGACCCTTGATGTGCCCCTGGCCACCAACCGTAGGATCGTCGTCCGCAACACCCTGTGCAGCGCACGGGCAGTACAAGCACAACTCCAAGCCATCGAAAAGGTTTGACCGGCCATCGGAAAGGTTTGACCGCACGTCACAGTCACACGTCACAGTCAGTGGAGTGCTGGAGAACTGGAAGGGTGGAGTCGTGGGCGGAGAAGGCTACGACGGGTACGACCGGTTACAGATCGACAGAACCGGGCAGGCAGAGGCGTTCGACGCGATAGGCGACCGCTACGACGAAGCGTTCCCGCACAAGGAGGGGCAGCTCGCCTCCGGCCGCTGGCTGGCCGAGTCGCTCCCCGCGGGTTCGCGCATCCTCGATATCGGCTGCGGCACGGGCCTGCCGACCGCGGCGCAGCTCGTGACCGCCGGGCACCGGGTCGTCGGCATCGACCTGTCGCCCACGATGGTCAAGCTCGCCCGCGAGAACGTCCCGGCCGGTGAGTTCCGTGTCGCGGAGCTGGCGGACCTCGGGGAGCTGGTCGCCTCGGGGAAATTGGGGGGCCTGACCGCGGAACCGCCCCACGGTCCCGGCCGGTTCGACGGCATCGCCGCCTTCTTCTCGCTCCTGATGCTCCCACGCGCGGAGATCCCGTACGCGCTGCGCCTGCTGCACGGCCTGCTGCGGCCCGAGGGGCTGCTCGCGCTCTCGATGGTCGAAGCAGATGTGGACGACTTCGCAATTCCGTTCCTGGGCAACACGATCCGGGTATCGGGTTACGTGAGGGACGAATTGCGCCAGGTCGTGCGCGATGCGGGTTTCGAGGTCGCCGGGGAGGACTCGTACGCGTACGCCCCGGCCAGTACGGACGTACCGCCCGAGATCCAGCTCTTCCTCAACTGCCGACGACGCGCCTGACCAAGCGCGCCCGACGCGCAGCCCCGGACGGATGGAACCCCACGCGTGACGGAGTACCCGACCTCCCACAGCGGCCGGCAGGCCGCCGCCTCAGCCGCGCCCGCGGCGGGCCAGCCCCCGCGGGCGCACGAGGACGTGCCCGGAGCGGCGGCGGACGCCGACCCGCGCCGCGCGATCCAGCAGGCCGCGGCCGGCACCCCGGCCCCGGACCCGGCCGGCCGGCGAAGGCCTGCGCGCAGATCCGCGGAGCGGGACGGCACCATAGGCCGTCAACGGCCACCGGCCGACGGCATCTCCGCCGCGTCGGCGGCCGCCGACGGGCTGGGCCGCGCCGCGGCGGCGACCGACGCCCCGGCGGGCCCGCCCGCGGACCCGCCGTCCGGTGCCCCGCACCCGAACGAACCACAGCGGCGCAGCGCGGACCGCAACGCCGCCACCGGCGCGGCCCGGCGCACCCGTTCGCGGGGCGGAGCCGCGGCCGCCGACGCGGCCTCCTCGACGGCGGACCGGCGCACGCGCGCGTCGGCCTCGGCCTCCCCGGCCGACCCGTCCCAGGGCGCACAGCACCCGACCGAGCCGGAGAGCGCAGGCGCGGACCGCAACGCCGCCACCGGCGCGAGTCGGCGCAACCGCCCGAAGGGCGGCGAGCCGAGCGCGACGCTCGGGCACCAGCGGGCCGCGTCCGAGCCGATGGGCAAGGCCCCTGCCGCCGGCGCCGGAGGCCCGGGTGAGCCCCTGGTGGACGGGCGGCCGGTCATCGAGACCGGCAGCGCGTCCCGCGAGGGAGACCGGCTGCGGTTCGTCGGGGCGGCGACGCGCCGGATCGCGCGGGGCATCGACCTCGACGAGATCGTGCTCGGCCTGTGCCGGGCCACCGTCCCCACCTTCGCCGACGTCATCCTCGTCTACCTCCGCGACCCGCTGCCCGTCGGCGACGAGCGCCCCGTAGGCCCCGTCGTACTCCGCCTCCGCCGCACCGACCGGATCCCGGAGGAGCAGGACACCGACGGCGGCCGGCTGCCCATGCTCAATCTGCAGGCCGACTTCCCGCAGGCCGCCGAGCACGCCGAGGTCCGCCCCGGCGGGCCGCTCGCCGAGGTGCTGCGGGGCGTACGGCCGGTGTTCGGCGACTCGGCGGCCGCCCGCGCCGCGCTCCCCGAGCTGCTGGGCCCCGGCCACACCGTCCCGGGCGGCCAGCGGGCCGTCCTCGCGCCGCTGCGCGGCCGCCGCCGGGTGATCGGCGCCGCGGTCTTCTTCCGCCGCCCGGAGCGGCCCCCGTTCGAGGCCGACGACCTGCTGGTCGCCGCTCAACTCGCCACGCACACCGCGCTCGGCGTCGACAAGGCCGTGCTGTACGGCCGCGAGGCGTACATCGCCGACGCGCTGCAGCGCACCATGCTCCCCGAGACGCTGCCGCAGCCCACGGGCGTACGGCTGGCCAGCCGCTATCTGCCGGCCGCCGAGACCGCCCGGGTGGGCGGCGACTGGTACGACGCGATCCCGCTGCCCGGCAGCCGGGTCGCCCTCGTCGTCGGCGACGTCATGGGCCACTCCATGACCTCCGCCGCGATCATGGGCCAGCTGCGCACCACGACGCAGACGCTCGCCGGGCTCGACCTGCCGCCTCAGGAGGTGCTGCACCACCTCGACGAGCAGGCGCAGCGGCTCGGCAGCGACCGCATGGCGACCTGCCTGTACGCGGTGTACGACCCGGTCGCGCACCGGATCATGGTGGCCAACGCAGGGCATCCGCCGCCCGTTCTGCTGCACTTGGGCGGCCGGGCCGAGGTGCTGCGCGTACCGCCGGGCGCGCCGATCGGCGTCGGCGGGGTCGACTTCGAGGCCGTGGAGCTGGACGCCCCCGCCGGGGCCACGCTCCTGCTCTACACCGACGGGCTCGTCGAGTCCCGGCTGCGCGACGTCTGGACCGGGATAGAGCAGCTGCGGGAGAAGCTGACCGCGACCGCCCGGCTGACCGGCCCCGACCATCCGCCGCCGCTCGAGCCGCTGTGCGACGAGGTGCTCGACATGCTCGGCCCGGGCGACCGGGACGACGACATCGCGCTGCTCGCCGCCCGGTTCGACGGGATCGCGCCGAGCGATGTCGCGTACTGGTTCCTGGACCCGCACGAGCAGGCGCCGGGCAAGGCGCGCCGACTGGCCCGGCGGGCGCTGGCCCGCTGGGGCCTGGAGGACCTGACCGACTCGGTCGAGCTGCTGATCAGCGAGGTCGTGACGAACGCGGTCCGGTACGCGGAGCGGCCGATCACGCTGCGGCTGCTGCGTACGGACGTGCTGCGCTGCGAGGTCGGGGACGACGTGCCGCAGCTGCCGCGGCTGCGCCAGGCGCGCCACACCGACGAGGGCGGGCGCGGGTTGTACCTGGTCAACAAGTTGGCGCGGCGGTGGGGCGCGACCCGGCTGAGCACCGGCAAGGTGGTGTGGTTCGAGCTGGGCGGGCCGGCACGTATGTGACCGCCCGGGCGCGGGACGCACGACTCCGCCGCGTGTACGAACTTCAGGAGTGGGCCCGGTCCCGGTGGTTGCTGACGACGCGTCGGCGGAGTTCACTGACCAACTGGACACAAAGGGCATAATCCTCCCCCACGCACTGCGAGGCGCTCCATGACCGAGTCCAGCCAGAAGATCCCGTACACGACGAGCAACCACGGCGTCCCCGTTCAGAGCGACGAGCACTCGCTCACCATCGGCGACACAGGCCCGATCCTCCTGCACGACCACTACCTGATCGAGAAGATGGCCCAGTTCAACCGGGAACGGGTCCCCGAGCGGGTGGTGCACGCCAAGGGCGCGGGCGCGTACGGCACCTTCACCGTCACGAACGACGTCAGCCAGTTCACCAAGGCCGACCTGTTCCAGCCCGGCAGGACCACGGAGATGCTGGCCCGCTTCTCCACGGTCGCGGGCGAGCAGGGCAGCCCCGATACCTGGCGCGACCCCCGTGGCTTCGCGCTGAAGTTCTACACCGAAGTCGGCAACTACGACCTGGTCGGGAACAACACCCCGATCTTCTTCGTCCGGGACCCCATGAAGTTCCAGGACTTCATCAGGAGTCAGAAGCGGCGCCCGGACAACGGCATGCGCGACCACGACATGCAGTGGGACTTCTGGACGCTGTCCCCGGAGTCCGCCCACATGGTCACCTGGCTGATGGGGGACCGCGGCATCCCGAAGACGTACCGCCACATGAACGGCTACGGATCGCACACCTACATGTGGATCAACGGCGGTGGCGCGCGGTTCTGGATCAAGTACCACATGAAGACCGACCACGGCGTCGACTTCCTCACCCAGGCCGAGGCCGACGCGCTCGCCGGCGAGGACGCCGACGCGCACCGGCGCGACCTGTTCGACTCCATCGCCTCCGGCAACGCCCCGTCGTGGACGATGTACGTCCAGGTCATGCCGTTCGAGGACGCGGCGGACTACCGCTTCAACCCCTTCGACCTGACCAAGGTGTGGCCGCACGGCGACTACCCGCTCATCGAGGTCGGCCGGATGACGCTCAACCGGAACCCGGAGGACTACTTCGTCCACATCGAGCAGGCCGCCTTCGAGCCCTCGAACCTCGTCCCGGGCATCAGCGTGTCCCCGGACAAGATGCTGCTGGGCCGGATCTTCTCCTACGCGGACACCCACCGGTACCGGATCGGCCCCAACTACGCCCAGCTGCCGCCGAACCGGCCGCACGCTCCGGTCCACTCCTACGCCAAGGACGGGCCGATGCGCTACGAGCCCGCCAGGACCGGTGCACCCTACGCCCCCAACTCGTACGGTGGCCCGGCCGCCGACACCGCGCGCTACGGCGACCCGCAGGGCTGGCAGGCGGCGGGCGAGATGGTGCGCGAGGCGTACCGGCTGCACCGCGAGGACGACGACTGGGGGCAGGCGGGCACCCAGGTGCGCGAGGTTCTCGACGAGGCGGCGCGCGACCGCCTCGTCTCCAACATCTCGGGCCACCTGAAGAACGGGGTGAGCCGGCCGGTCCTCGCGCGGGCGGTCCAGTACTGGCGCAACGTGGACCGGGACCTGGGCGACCGCATCAACAAGGAGGTCAACGGCGGCTGAGGCGCGGCTGAACCGCGGCTGAACCGCGGCTCAGCCGCGACGCGTTGTGGCCGGGGCGGCGGCCCCCGGCCCGGATCTCACTTCCCCCGGACTACTCTCCCGTCGATCGCGCCGAGGGATCGTCGTCTCCGGGCTCCGGCAGCGTCGGATCGCCGGTCGGTCTCGGGGGCCGCGAACTCGCCGTCGGGCTCGGGAAGGAGGGGGTGGGAGTCGGGTCCTGCGGGACGGAGGTGCTGGGGGTGGGCTCGTCCGGGGTCTGGGACTCACTGGTCGGAGTGGGGGTCGGCTCAGGGACGGGGTCGGCCGTGGTCGGGGGAACCGTCGGGGCGGGGGCCACGCCCGCGCCCTGGTCGGTGTCCAGGTCGAACTCGGCGGGCGCCTCGCCCTTCAGCGCGGCCCGGGTGTAGTCGGCCCAGATCTTGGCCGGATAGCCACCGCCGTTGGCGAACACACCGCCGCCGACGTCCTTCAGCGAGACCTGCTTGGTGGTCTTTCCGGAGGTGTCCTCACCGAAGAGGCCGACGGAGGTGACGAGGTCGGGGGTGTAGCCGGTGAACCAGAGCGACTTCTTGTCGTCCGAGGTGCCGGTCTTGCCCGCGATCTCCAGGCCCGCCGACCGGGCGGCCGCGCCCGTACCGTCGTCGACCACGCCGGTCAGCACGGAGGTGACCCGGTCGGCGGTCTCCCGGTCGATGACCTGCTCGCCCACCGGCTCCGACAGCTCGGCCGTCTGCTCGCCGCGCTCGGCGGTCTTCACCACCTGCGGGGCGACCTTCTTGCCGTGGTTGTCCAGGCCCGCATACACGCCGGCCATGTCGAGCGGGCTGGCGCCCATCACGCCCAGCGACATCGAGGGCCGTACCACGAAGCCGCCGGCGTCCTCCTTCATGCCCAGGCCCACCGCGGTCCGCTTGACGTCTTTCAGCCCGGCGTCCACGCCCATCTGCGCGAAGACGGAGTTGATCGACTTGCTCATCGCCCGCTTGACGGTGACCTGACCCCAGTCCTTGTTGCCCTGGTTCGGTGGGGCGAAGGGAGTGGTGCTGCCCTCGACGGGGCGCTTGCTGGTGCCGTCGTAGATCGTGTCCTCGGTGATCGGCACGCCGTCCTGGGTCTCGGCGCCGTTCTCCAGCGCGGTCGCGAAGACGAGCGGCTTGAAGGTGGACGCCGCCTGATAGTCGCGGCGGGTCGCGTTGCTGATCTGGTGCTCGACGAAGTCCTGGCCGCCGTAGAGCGCCACGACCCGGCCGGTCTTCGGGTCGACCGAGGCCGCCCCGGGCTGGACGTCCTGGTCGGCCTTGCGGTCCTTCGGGTCGAGGTCGTCGATCAGCTCGGTATCGACGGCCTTCTCCAGGGCCTGCTGCTTCTTGCGGTCGATGTTGAGCGTGATGTTCCAGCCGCCGGCGTCCAGCTCCTTCTCGTCGACGGCGCCGGAGGAGATCAGCTCGGCCTTGGCGGCCTCGACGAGGTAGCCGGCCTGGCCTTCCAGGCCGGGGGCGGGCTTCGGGGTGATCGGCTCGGGGAACTTCATGCGGGAGCGCTCGCCCGGATCCAGCCAGTCCATCTCGACCATGTTGTTCAGCACGTAGTTCCAGCGCTGGAGGGCGAGCTCGCGCGAGGCCTCGCTGGCGGACGACCACTCGTACTGGCTCGGTGCCTGGAGCAGCGCGGCGAGGTACGCGCCCTGCTCCACGGTCAGGTCGTCGGAGTCCACGCCGTAGTACGCGCGGGCCGCAGCCTGGATGCCCCACGCGCCGCGCCCGTAGTAGCTGGTGTTGATGTACCCGGCGAGGATCTCGTCCTTGGTCTTCTCCTGGTCGACCTTGAGCGAGATGATCAGCTCTTTGGCCTTCCGGGTGACGGTCTGCTCCGAGCTCAGGAAGTAGTTCTTGACGTACTGCTGGGTGATGGTGGATCCGCCCTGCTTGCCCTTGCCGGTGACGGTGTTGATCAGGCCGCGGGCGGTGCCCTTCAGATCGACGCCGGAATCGCTGTAGAAGGTCTTGTTCTCGGCGGCGACGAAGGTGCGCTGGACGTCCTTGGGCACCTTGGTCAGCGGGACGACCTCGCGGTTGACGTCACCGGTCCGCGCGATGACGGTGCCGTCGCTGTACTTGTAGACGTTGCTCTGCGCCTGGGCCAGGGCGTTGGCCCCGGGGACGTCGACGTAGAGGTAGAGCGCGATGAAGGCACCGATGCCGAGGGCGCACACGGTGAGAAAGGTGCCGAACAGCTTCCGCCAGGTGAAGAGGCGGCGTATGCCCCCCTTGGGCTTCGCGCGACGCGCGCCGCCCCGGCGGCCGCGCTGCCGCGCCCGTCTCGCTTCGGCTCGTCCCATCTCTTCGCTGCTCCAGTTCCGTCCGCCCCCACAAAGCCTCATGAAGCTAGCACCACATCTGGGGTCAAACGCTTATCGATCAAGGCTTTTCCGGACGTGAGAATCAGCACCCGGCTTCACAGGAACTGACTGGCGAGGCGGGCGAAGGGTTGCCTGGGCGAGACGGGCAAACCCGTGTCGGACGCGCCACAGATGCCGAAACCACAGGTCAGTGGAGGGGTAGCACAGCGCATAGACGGTGGGCTCGACCTGCTGCGCCCCGCACGCACGAGCCCGCCCCCGCATCCCCGTACGGGTCAAGGACGCCAATCATGACGCGGGCTGATCCCGCGCCTTACGATGATGCTCTCGACATCCGGCCGTCAGGAGGAACGCCATGTCCGCCGAATCAGTCGAGCACCCCTGCTACGACGACGAGCCGACATTGCTTGAGGCAGCTGAGGAGGTTGCCCAGAAGCTGCCCGGCCACCGCGTCGAGATCATCGGGGGAGAAATCACCGTGACGCCACCGCCCGACATGCCCCATGCGCATCGGCTGACAGACATCATGATCCCGCTTATCGCGGCGGGCCTGCATGGCGAGCAGTCAGGGGTGATGCAGGCCGTGGGCGTATGGCTCCCCGACGGGCCATTCGACTTCGCCGTCCCCGATCTCGCCGTCGTCGACGCCGACTACGACGACCACCTCATCGAGCACAACTGCTACGACCCGGCGATCTTCCGCATGGTTCTGGAGGTCACGTCCTCCAACTACGGCAACGACCTCAAGAAGAAAGTCCTCGCCTACGCCATCGCCGGCATCCCCGTCTACGTGATCGTCGACCGCAAGAACCGCCGCGTCCGCGTGCTCACCGAGCCGGAATTCGGCGAGTACAGGGTGCACGCCGTCTATCCTCCCGGCGAGTCCTTCACCCTGCCCGAGTCCATCGGCGCCACGGTGACCCTGCAGGTCGATTCCGTCCTCGGGCTGGGATAGGCCCGGGCCGGCGGCCCGCGTCCAGGCGGCGGGCGTACGGATCGTCGAGTCCCGCTTCACCCACCTCGCGTACGCGCCCGAGATCGCCTCGGCGATGCTCCAGCGGCAGCAGGCGGGCGCGGTCGTCGCCGCCCGGCGGCAGATCGTGGACGGCGCGGTCGGCATGGTCGAGGCCGCGCTGGCGCGGATCACCGAGCGGGACATGGTGGACCTCGACGAGGAGCGGAAGGCGGCGATGGTCAGCAACCTCATGGTGGTGCTGTGCGGCGACCGCAGCCCGCAGCCGGTCCTCAACACGGGGACGCTCTACCAGTGACGGCGGCCCGGTGACGGACGACGAACACCTCCCCCACGGCCATCGGCGCGGGAGGGACCCCCAGCAGAAGCGGAGGCCGCAGCAGCGCAAGCAGGTGCTGCTGCGGCTGGACCCCGCCGTGCACGACGCGATCGCGCGCTGGGCGGAGGCGGAGCTGCGCAGCACGAACGCCCAGATCGAGTTCCTGCTCCGCAGGGCCCTGGCGGACACGGGTCGCCTGCCGAAGTCGGCTCGTCCGCCGAGGAGGCCGGCAGCGAGCCGCCGCAGGACCCGCAGCGCGACTGACGACCACGAGCTGCGCTGCCGCCTCATGTCCCCCTCGTGCGCCAACTCCCGCCTGCCACCTGCGGGATGAGCTATCCACTCCCTCTATACACGCGATGTATACGCGTGGTGTAGAGTCCCGGACATGTCAATCGGCCACACCCTGCTCGGACTCCTGGAGTCCGGCCCCCGCCACGGTTACGATCTCAAGCGCGCCTTCGACGAGCGCTTCGGTCACGACCGCCCGCTGCACTACGGGCAGGTCTACTCGACCATGTCGCGCCTGCTGAAGAACGGACTCGTCGAGGTCGAGGGCATCGAGCCCGGCGGCGGGCCCGAGCGGAAGCGGTACGCGATCACCGACGCCGGGATCACCGACGTCGAGCAGTGGCTCGCGCAGCCCGAGAAGCCCGAGCCGTATCTGCAGAGCACCCTCTACACGAAGGTCGTGCTCGCGCTGCTCACCGGCCGCAGCGCCGCCGAGCTGCTCGACTCGCAGCGCTCCGAGCATCTGCGGCTGATGCGGGAACTGACCCGGCGCAAGTCCTCCGGCGACATCGCCGACCAGCTGATCTGCGATCACGCACTCTTCCATCTCGAAGCGGACCTGCGGTGGCTCGAGCTGACCGCCGCCCGACTCGACCAGCTCGCGAAGGAGGTCCGCTCGTGACCCCCACCGGTTCCCTGCTCTCCGCCGCCGCCCTGCACAAGGCGTACGGCCCGACTCCCGCCCTGGACGGCGCGGAGTTCAGCATTCACCCCGGCGAGGTCGTCGCCGTCATGGGCCCCTCCGGCTCGGGCAAGTCGACGCTGCTGCACTGCCTGGCCGGGATCGTCCGGCCCGACGCGGGCACGGTCCACTACCGGGGCCGCGAGCTGTCGGCGATGACCGATGCCGAGCGGAGCGCGCTGCGCCGCGGCGAGTTCGGCTTCGTGTTCCAGTTCGGCCAGCTCGTGCCCGAGCTGTCCTGCGTGGAGAACGTGGCGCTGCCGCTGCGGCTGAACGGCACCCGGCGCAAGGAGGCCGAGGCCCGCGCCCTCCAGTGGATGGAGCGGCTGGAGGTCGGCGACGTACGGGCCAAACGGCCCGGCGAGGTCTCCGGCGGCCAGGGGCAGCGGGTCGCGGTCGCCCGCTCGCTGGTGACCGGGCCGCGCGTGCTCTTCGCCGACGAGCCGACCGGCGCGCTGGACTCCCTCAACGGCGAGCGCGTGATGCAGCTGCTCACCGAGGCGGCCAGGGAGACCCGGGCCGCGGTCGTGCTCGTCACACACGAGGCGCGCGTCGCCGCGTACTCCGACCGCGAGGTCGTCGTACGGGACGGCCGCGCGCGGGACATGGCGGCCGTCGGATGAGCGGCACCATGACCGGCCGCCCGGCCGGCACGGACGAGCACACGGGTTCCGGGGAGCCGCCGGCCCGCGCCGGCGTCTCCAGGTGGGCCGCGGACCTCGCGATGGGCGCCCGGTTCGCGCTCACCGGCGGCCGCGAGAGCTGGGCGCGCACCCTCCTCACCGCCATAGGCGTCGGCCTGGGCGTCGCGCTCCTGCTGGCCGCGTCCGCCGTCCCCACCATGATGGCCGCCCGGGACGCCCGCGGCGACGCACGCTCGATCGAGAGCAGCATGGTGAACGATGAGCTGAAGCCCGGCCCCAAGACGCTCCGGATCGGGCAGGCCGACACCACATACCACGGCAAGGACGTCCGCGGCCTCGTCATGTCGCCCGACGGCGCCAAGCCGCCCGTGCCGCCCGGCCTTTCCGCGATACCCCGGCCCGGCGAGATGGTGGTCTCACCCGCCCTCGCGGAGCTCCTCGCCTCGCCCGAGGGCAAGCTCCTCAAGGAGCGCCTCGGCGACCGCGTCACGGGGACGATCGGCGACGAAGGCCTGATCGGGCCCAACGAGCTCGCCTTCTATGCGGGGGCCGCGCCCGAGTCGTTCGGCAAGGGCCACAGCGCCCGGCTCGACCACTTCGGCGCCACGACCAAGAGCGACCCGCTCCCGCCCGAGCTGCTCCTGCTCGTCATCATCGCCTGTGTGGTCCTGCTGCTGCCTGTAGCGATCTTCATCGCGACCGCCGTGCGCTTCGGCAGCGAGCGACGCGACCGGCGCCTCGCGGCCCTCCGGCTCGTGGGCGCCGACGGCCGGATGGCCCGCCGGATCGCCGCGGGTGAGGCGCTGCTCGCCTCGCTCGCCGGACTGGCCGTGGGCTGCGGTGTGTTCCTGGCGGGCCGACAGTTCGTCAACTCGGTCACGCTGTTCGACGTCAGCGTCTTCCCGTCCGATGTGACGCCCAGCCCGGCGCTGGCAACGCTGATCGCCGTCGCCGTGCCGGCGTGTGCGGTCGCGGTCACGCTCTTCGCGCTCCGCGGGGTCACGATCGAGCCCCTGGGGGTCGTACGGAACGCCGCCACCCGCCGCCGGCGCCTGTGGTGGCGGCTGGCCCTCCCCGCCCTCGGCCTCGGCCTGCTGTACCCGCTGATGGGCGGCGGATTCGGGCGGGCCGGCGACCGCGAGATCTACCAAGTCGCGGCCGGGGCCGTGCTGGTGCTCATCGGGGTCACGGCCGTACTGCCCTGGCTCGTCGAGGCCGTCGTCAACCGGTTCGGCGGCGGCCCGCTGCCCTGGCAGCTCGCCACCCGCCGGCTCCAGCTCAGCAGCGGTACGGCGTCGCGCACGGTGAGCGGCATCACGATCGCCGTCGCCGGTGCGATCGCCATCCAGATGCTGTTCGCCAGCGCGGAGGACAGCAGCACCAAGGCGACAGGGCAGGATGCGTCCCGGGCCCAGGCGCAGGTGAGCATCGAGGTGACCAGCGGTGCCGAAGCCCGGGACGTCCTCGGGAAGTTCCGCGGCACGGAAGGCGTACGGGAGGTGTTCGGCCTCACCGAGGCGTACGTCTCGGATGCCGAGAGCAAGGCCCGTAAGGCGGAGGACGTCCGCTCCGACACCCTCACGATCGGCGGCTGCGCCACGCTGCGGGAGCTCCTCCGGATCGGCGCGTGCAAGGACGGGGACGTCTTCGTCACGAAGCCGGAACCGGACTACGGCTTCGCGGCGCCGGGCCGCACGGTGGATCTCAACCTCACGGAGGAGGGCTTGCCCGCGGGCAGGCCGAAGCCGTGGACCATCCCCGCCTCCGCGCGCGTGGTGGACAGCAGGCCCGACCCGATCGGCTGGGAGCGCACCGGCATCTTCGCCACCCCGTCCGCTTTGGACGTGTCGCGGCTCAGCAACGCCGACGTCGTCTCGCTGCTGAAGCTCGACCCGAGGAAGCCCGATGCGGTGGAGCACGTACGCAACACGACCGCGGCGATCTCCCCGACGGTTGACGTGCTCACCCTTCAGGACACCCAGGTGAGCAACGAATTCGACAGCATCCGGCGGGGGTTGTTCAT
The DNA here is from genome assembly GCF_052245475.1 of Streptomyces sp. 7N604. NCBI lineage: Bacteria > Bacillati > Actinomycetota > Actinomycetes > Kitasatosporales > Streptomycetaceae > Streptomyces > Streptomyces sp. 7N604. Next base: position 25,375 of record NZ_JBQQBX010000053.1, read on the forward strand.
CGGGGCGACGGCGACGCTGCTGCTGATCGGGGCCAGCATGATCGTGACGATGCTGGAGCAGCTGCGGGAGCGGAAGCGGCTGCTGTCCGTCCTGGTCGCCTTCGGCACGCGCCGCACGACCATCGGGTGGTCCGTCTTCTGGCAGACGGCGGTACCGGTGGTCCTCGGGCTCGCGCTGTCGGTGGCGGGCGGGCTCGCGCTGGGGGCGGTGCTGCTGGAGATGGTCGACCAGCCGGTGGCCATCGACTGGTCGAGCCTTGGCACGATGACGGGTACGGGGGCGGCGGTGATCCTTCTCGTGACACTGGTCAGCCTGCCGCCGCTATGGCGCATGATGCGCCCGGACGGCCTCCGCACGGAGTGATTCTTTTCCCGCCGCGACGGCGAGCAACTCGTACGAGGTAGCCCTGCGGTGCCTCACCGGCCTTCTCTTTCCCGCCGCGACGGCGAGCAACTCCTACGGTGCAGCCCGGCCGGCCCTGCGGTGCCAATCCGGCCGCGGCCCATGGACCCCCATGGCGCGGTCAGTTGGGCACCGCCGGGGTGCGCCATCTCGCCGTTCCGCCGTCGCGGCGGGAAAGATGTCGGCTGCGCCATCTCGCGATCCACTGTCGCGGCGGCGAAAAGATATCGGGCTGGGCGTTTCGCGGCTTGCCATCCCGGTGGGGAATCCATTCCGGCGCGGGAAAAGATTGCCGCTGGGCGCGTTACGGATCGCAGATGCGGACCGGCAAGGCGCGGAGCGCCTGGCGGAGCGCCGTGGCGAAGGACTCGAATTCGTCCGCGCGCGCCGCGCCCGACCGCATCGCCAGGGCGATGCGGCGCGACGGCGCCGGGTCCGCGAAGTAGCCCGTCGAGAGCTGGTCGTTGCGGCCCGTCTCGACCCGCAGCGCCGTACGCGGCAGCAGCGTGACCCCCAGCCCGCCCGCGACCAGCTGCACCAGCGTCGAGAGCCCGGCCGCGCTCGTCGTCACCGGCGCCCCCTCCTCCCTGCCCGCCTCGCGGCAGATATCGAGCGCCTGGTCGCGCAGACAGTGCCCCTCGTCCAGGAGCAGCAGGTCCAGTTCGCGCAGCGCCTCGCGCGGGATGTCGCCGCGCCCGCCCAGCCAGTGGTCCTCCGGCATCGCCAGCACGAAGTCCTCGTCGAAGAGCGTAAGTTCGGTCACGCCGGGCGCCCCCAGCGGCACGGCGAGCAGCAGCAGGTCCAGCCGCCCGTGCGCGAGCCCGTCGAGCAGCGAGGCGGTCTGCTCCTCGTGGACCTGGAGGTCCAGATCCGGGTAGCGGTCGTGGACGGTCCGCAGCACGGTCGGCAGCAGATACGGCGCCACCGTCGGAATCACACCGAGCCGCAGCACCCCCGTGAAGGGCGCCCGCGCCGCCTCCGCCTCCTCCATCAGCGCGCCGACGGCGTCAAGGACCGTACGGGCGCGGGCCGCCAGCCGCTCCCCCGCCGGGCTGAGCAGCACCTTGCGCGTCGTACGCTCCAGAAGCTGCACCCCGAGTACGTCCTCCAGCGCGGAGACGGCCCCGGAGAGCGCGGGCTGGCTCATGCCGATGGCGGCCGCGGCGTCCCGGAAGTGGAGGTGCTCGGCGACCGCGGCGAAAGCGCGCAACTGGGACAGACTGGGCTGCCGCGCACCGCCGTTCCCACCGCGCCCCGCACCTCTTCCGCTCGCACCGCCCACAGCCACTGATAACCACCTCCGATCAACATCAACAAGTCTACCGATTTCTGCGATCAATCCCGCCCGTGGAGCAGAAGGGCTCACCGAAGTCCGCCACGGCAAGGGCTCCCTCGTCCGTGCCCCCACCGCACCCGCCGTGACCATCGAGCGCAACAAATCGCCCGCAACGGCTCAAGCCGGTACATCACCCCCACACCGGCACCGGCCGGGACCGCGAACAGGAACCGGCCGCCTACCGCACGAAGACCACCCCGGCCACGGGTTCGCTCCTCCAACTCGACCCGCAGAGATCTACGCCTTGCTCACCAAGGCGGGGCACAAGCTGTGGTGGTCGGAGACCGTCCGCGCCCGCATGCCGCTCCCCGACGAGCGCACCGCCCTAGAACTCCCTGGCGCCACGCCAGGTGTCGCGCGGCGCGAAGCAACTAAGGCCGTGTCCTACATGGCGAGTTTGAGAAGTCGCTTGACTTGACTCGGCGGAACGGTGAGCGGTTGCGGCACGGGCCTCGCGGGCAACCACGTCGCACCCCAGGGGAGAAGGTCTTCGAAACCTTCGAGCGCGTGCGGACACCTCTCAACACCCGGCCCGACCAGGGCGGACGCAACTTTTCGGCACCCACGACTCCATGCGTAGCTCGACGAGCGATATAGGACCATACGGGCTAATATGGGCTATATGACAACACAAGCATCGAACCTCACGTACTACACGGTCAAGTCCGGTGACACACTCACCGCCATCGCCGCCCAGTTCGGGACGACGGTCCAGCAACTCGTCAAGTGGAACGCGATCCCCAACCCGGATCTCATCCACCCCGGGCAGCGGCTGATCGTCGCCAAGTCTGAATCGCCCCAGGAGACCTACTACACGGTCAAGTCCGGTGACACACTCACCGCCATCGCCGCCCAGTTCGGGACGACGGTCCAGCAACTCGTCAAGTGGAACAACATCCCCAACCCGGACCTCATCCACCCGGGGCAGCGGCTGATCGTCGCCAAGTCGCGGATGGTCACGTCGGATTGAACGAAGAAACCCGTCAATCTGGGCCGCGGCCCGACCAAGAAACCGCGGCCCAGTACCCAATCAACGACTCAGCAGGCATACTCAGGAAAATTGGCCATTCGCGGGTGGTCGTTATGCAGCCGGCGGCCTGGCAACCAAGGTGCGCCTGGCGGCCGTCAGCCGCTGCAGCCCCTTGTCACAGCTGGTCTCCGCCGGACACCGGCTGAGAGACGTCATCCGGGGACGGTGCCGACGCACGATTCGACGGTTCTACCGATTATCCAGTGCCCCTGATCCGGCGCAGTCCGGTCGAGAAGTTCAAAAACCTCTAACGAGCGGGGTAGTTCGGCTAAAGGTACGGAGCACGGGAGGTAACCCGAGCGTCGGTGATTTGCCGCAGCCTCGAGTCACCGCACACGCCAGCCGCCTGTGACGAGGAATCCCGGGCGGCTCACACTCGCGCGCCGGTGTGAATGGGCACAACGCCAACCTGCCCGACGGCACAATCCGTCGATACGTCACCTACCAGGAAGCCGAGGCCGCAAACCAACGAGCAGGCGGCACCGGAACGATCACCGTCATCACCCAGTGACGCCTGCCCGGCGTGTCAGGGCGCCTCAACCGTGCGGCAGCGGGCAGCACCCCGCTCACTGATCGTTTCAGAATGACTGAATAAGTGTTCCAGCGGGGAGCCGTCCTGTCAGGACGGTGCTGTCGGCGGAACTTGCGTAGTGGGACGTTCGTCCAGCTGGGTGACCGAGCAGCCGAGGACGCGGAGTATGTGTGGGCCCCGAACAACGCATCGTTTACCGGCAGGCAGGACCGCAGGACGAGGAACAGATCAGCGCAATCGACGACTCGTTCACCACCGACACCATCTACGAAGTTGTCGCCGGCGACGAGGGGTTCGCGCTGCGCGCGATCGTTGTAGATCCGCCGCTGGTCAAGAGGTTCCCCGACGATGAGAGCGACGGCATGTCCGATGACCTGCACGTCGAGGTCGCCGTCGACGATGGGAAGGTGTGTGGCTTCGTTGTCGCCGGGGTGGAAGAGTGGCATCACCGCTTGGCCATTCACGAAATCGGCGTGGCGCCTACGCACCGTGGGTACGGTGTCGGCTCGGCTCTGATGCAGCGGGCCTGCGCATACGGGCGCCGACTTGGAGCACGAACGGCCTGGCTGGAGACGTCGAACGTGAATGTCCCGGCCATCCGCGCCTACCAGCGGATGGGGTTCATCCTCTGCGGCCTCGACACCACCTTCTACCGGGGTACGGCGAGTGAGGGTGAGACGGCCCTGTTCATGAGCAAGGCGCTCGACGCCGGGTAGCTGACCGTCACAACGGGTCGGTGCGATGTCATGCTCAGTCGTGTCCAACGGACGCCCGTAGCTTGCGCAGGCAGATGATGCCGCAGGCCAGCACGAGGAGTCCGTGGTCGAACTCCGCCCGGCGTTCGTAGCGGGTTCGCAGCCATTTGAAGTGGTGCAGCCAGGCGAAGGTCCGCTCTACAACCCAACGGCGCTTGCCCAGGCCGGAACCGTGAACGGTGCCCTTGCGGGCGAACTTCGGTGTGACGGGCAACAGCAACGGACGCTGAGGTGACCGCTCCACTGATCGGCGAGATCGAGGCGTACTACGACGGCGAGAGCGTTCCTGGCGATGTCGGTCAAGCTTCGAGAAGCTGCGACCGATGCAGGTTGCTCGCGCGTGGAGTGGACTGCCGACCGTGGCAACCCGCCCGCTCTCGCGTTCTACGAGGCTCTGGGCGCTGAGCCACGTAATGAAAAAAAGGTGTTCTACCGGCTGGAGGAGTAACGGCCGGGGGAAGCCAGACCCGCGGACTCGTACACGGCCGAAGGCCCACCTCGCACTGATAGCCATCTTCGATCAACGCCAGCCGAAGTGGCGATTTCTGTGATCAGTTGCGTTGTGGCATGTTGGGGCTGACCAATCCAACGATCTTGGAGTCAGCCAGACAATGCTCACCATTGGTGACAAGTTCCCCACGTACGAACTGACCGGCGTCGTAGGCCCGGCGGGCGCCATGGAGTTCAAGACCTTCTCCAGCAAGGACCGCGAGAAGGGTTGGTCAGTGGTCTTCTTCTGGCCGAAGGACTTCACCTTCGTCTGCCCGACCGAGATCGCCGCATTCGGCAAGCTGAACGACGAGTTCGCCGACCGCGACGCGCAGATCCTCGGTGTCTCCGGCGACTCCGAGTTCGTCCACCACGCCTGGCGCAAGGACCACGCCGACCTGCGTGACCTGCCCTTCCCGATGCTCGCGGACTCCAAGCACGAGCTGATGAGTGACTGCGGCGTCCAGGGCGAGGACGGCTTCGCACAGCGCGCCGTCTTCGTCGTGGACCCCAACAACGAGATCCAGTTCGTGATGGTGACCGCCGGCTCCGTCGGCCGTAACCCCAAGGAGGTCCTGCGGGTTCTGGACGCCCTGCAGACCGACGAGCTGTGCCCCTGCAACTGGAGCAAGGGCGAGGAAACCCTCGACCCGGTCAAGCTCCTGGCCGGTGAGTGAGCATGGCCCTCGACGAGCTGAAGGCCGCCGTACCGGACTACGCCAAGGACCTGAGGCTGAACCTCGGTTCGGTGATCGGCAACTCCGAGCTGCCGCAGCAGCAGCTGTGGGGCACGGTGCTCGCCTGCGCCATCGCCTCGCGCTCGCCGCGCGTGCTGCGGGAGCTGGAGCCTGAGGCCAGGGAGAACCTGAAGCCGGAGGCGTACACCGCGGCCAAGTCCGCCGCCGCCGTCATGGCGATGAACAACGTCTTCTACCGGACCCGGCATCTGCTGTCGGACCCGGAGTACGGCACGCTGCGGGCGGGCCTGCGGATGAACGTCATCGGCAACCCGGGCGTCGAGAAGACCGACTTCGAGCTGTGGTCGCTGGCGGTGTCGGCGATCAACGGCTGCGGCCAGTGCCTCGACTCGCACGAGCAGGTGCTCCGCAAGGCCGGCGTGGACCGCGAGACGATCCAGGAGGCCTTCAAGATCGCCGCGGTGATCCAGGCGGTCGGCGCCACGCTGGACGCCGAAGACGTCCTCGCGGGCTGACCGGCCCGTACTCAGCCGAATGGGGTGGCCTCCCCGGCAATGCAATCCGCCGGAGAGTCCGCCCCGTTGGCGTATGGGTTAAGCGAGGCGGCTTGGCGTAACGGCAGCTACTCCACCGGCGCTTGCGCCTCCTGCGGCGCCGGGGCGCCCCCCGCCTCCGCCCTCTGCGGCGGCGGAGCCTTCGGTAGCGCCTGTTCCGCCGAGTACGCCCGCAGATAGCCGACGACCGTGTTCGTCACCGCCACCAGCGGTACGGCCACCACCGCGCCGCCGATACCCGCGATCAGGCTGCCCGCGGCCACCGACAGCACAACGGCCAGCGGGTGCACCCGTACCGCGCGCCCCAGGATGAACGGCTGCAGCACATGGCCCTCGAGCTGCTGCACCGCGAGCACCACGACCAGGACCATCAGCGCGGTGAACACGCCCTGCGTGACCAGGCCGACGATGACCGCGAGCGCGCCCGAGACCACCGCACCCACCAGCGGGATGAAGGCGAAGAGGAAGATGAACACGGCCAGCGGCACGGCCATGGGGACGTCGAGGAAGTAAAGCCCGAGGCCGATGAATATGGCGTCGATCAGCGCCACGAGAACCGTGCCGCGCACATAGCCGGTGAGGGTCCGCCAGGCGCGCGGCCCCGCGCCCGCGACGCCCGGCCGGGCCGCGCTCGGCACGAGCTTCAGCGCCCACTCCCAGATCCGCCGCCCGTCGTAGAGCAGGAAGAGCGTGCTGAACATCGCGAGCAGGATCCCGGACAGCACCTCGATGATCACGGTGACGCCCTCGAGGCCGGCCGAGGTGATCTCCTCGGTGTTGGACCCGATCGCCTCGCGCAGGCTCTTCGCGATGTCCTTGATCTGATCCTCGGTCACATGGAACGGGCTCTCCAGGAGCCCCCTCTGCAGCTCGTCGATGCCGTCCTGGACGCGCTGGGAGAGATTGTCGATGTTCTCCATGACCTGCCAGACCACGAACCAGCCCACCAGGCCCATGATCACGAAGCCGGTGATGAAGGTGAGGGCCGTGGCGACCCCGCGCGGCAGGCCCATCCTCCGGAGCCGGGCCACGGTGGGCTGGAGCAGCGCGGTGATGAGCAGGCCGGCAACGAAGGCCAGCACCACCAGCTGTACGGCGCTGATGGCACGCATCAGCACATAGAGCGTGCCCGCGAGGACGAGCAGCCGCCAGCCCGCCTCCGCCGCCACGCGGACGCCCCACGGGACGGCCGCGGCCGGATCGGGCTTCGCGGCTATGGCGGGGGCGTACGAGGGCGGGGGCGGCACGTGGTCCGCTCGGCGGCCGGACGGGCGGCGGTCTTCCGCGCCCCCGGAGGCCCCTGCGCTCCCGTCGCCGTCGCCGCCCGCGGCGGCGGAAGCGCTCCGGCCGCCGACGGCGGACGGCGGGGCCGGTGCGCCCACGTACGCGTAGTCGTCGTATCCCTCCGCGGCAGCGGCAGCCGCGCGGCGCTGGTCCAGCCGCTGGGCGATCCGGGTCAGCCCCGACCCCAATCCACCCAGCCACTGCGGCAATTTGGACATCTCTCTACCTCTACCCCCACTCCCCCAGGCGTCGTACCGCACGACGTTACCCGGGACAGGGACGCGACGGAGCCCCCGGCCGGTTGAGGGCCGGGGGCTCCGTTGAGTACGCGATGCAGCGGCGGAGGCCTAGTACCAGTTGTTGGCCTGCCAGAACTCCCACGCGCCGCACGGGCCGCCGTAGCGGTCTTCCATGTAGTTCAGGCCCCACTTGATCTGGGTGGCCGGGTTGGTCTTCCAGTCCTCGCCGGCCGAGGCCATCTTGGAGCCCGGCAGCGCCTGGACGAGACCGTACGCACCCGAGGAGGGGTTGCTGGCCTGGTAGTTCCAGCTGGACTCGTGGTCCACGATGTTGCTGAAGCACTGGAACTGGTCCGCCGGGACCATCTGGCGCGCAATGCCCTGGACCTCGGCGATGGTGTAGGAGGCCTGCTGGGCGAAGTCGCCTGCGTCGGAACGCGCCTCGGAGCGGGCTGCCTTGAGCTCCGCTTCACGCTCCTTGGCGAGCTTCTCCGCGGCGGCCTTCTTCTCAGCTGCCAGCTTCTTGGCTGCCGCGTCCTCGGCCGCCTGCTTGCGGGCGGCTTCCTCAGCGGCCTTTTTCGCTGCCGCGTCCGCAGCGGTGGACTGCGCGTCCGCCTGCTGAGTCAGCGACGCGGTCTGCGCCTGGGTCTGGTTGCCGGCGGATATGTCTGCAAGCAGCGTCGCATCGGCAGCAGCGGGCTCGGCGGCTTCGGCCGTGCCCTGCTGAGTGCTGCCCGAGGCGACGCCGACGACGGCGCCGACGGTGGTGACCGCGGTGGCTGACGCCACTGCGAATCCCCGGACCGAGATCCGGCTCACACGCTTTCCTTCCAGCATCGCCCGCTTAGGTGACCTCGCGGACGCAATCGTGCCCCTGGCGCTGGCCTCCCCTTGTTCCGGACCCGCCCTGAGCGGGTGGGACCGGCTGGTCACGGGAGGCACTGGCCCGGTGCGACACTCCCTCGGGAGTTCCGCGTGGTGCTCGGGCGGCATACGGCGAACGGTTGTTGAGTTGTGTGGTGCAGCACCGCTGGGGGTGCTGGTGTGCCGTATGCGGGGCCTGACAGGACCCACACCCTGCCGGAAGCCGACGTCTCGAGGCAATTCTGCGTTGAGTGGGAAACCTCACACCCCGTTTACACCACGGGTTTTATGGAAATCGGCGCACAGCACGGCGCCGCGCGGTTAAGCTCTTTGGCTTATCACGCGGCGCCAAGTGGGCCCAGATCAGGGCCAAATGGGATCCAGTCGGACCCAATGCGCTCCCCGGCTAAATGTGGCTGTCCTCCAGCATTTCGGTCACAAGGGCCGCAATCGGCGAGCGCTCCGAGCGGTTGAGCGTGACGTGCGCGAAGAGCGGATGGCCCTTCAGCTTCTCGACGACCGCGACCACCCCGTCGTACCGCCCGACCCTGAGGTTGTCGCGCTGCGCCACGTCATGGGTCAGTACGACACGGGAGTTGGCGCCAATTCGGGACAATACGGTCAGCAGGACGTTCCGTTCGAGCGACTGCGCCTCGTCCACGATCACGAAGGCATCGTGCAGCGAGCGGCCGCGGATGTGCGTGAGCGGCAGCACCTCGAGCATCCCGCGGCCCACCACCTCCTCGATGACGTCCCGGGTCGTCACCGCGGAGAGCGTGTCGAAGACGGCCTGGGCCCACGGGCTCATCTTCTCGGCCTCGCTGCCCGGCAGGTAACCCAACTCCTGGCCGCCCACCGCGTAGAGCGGGCGGAAGACCATCACCTTCTGGTGCTGCCGGCGCTCCAGTACGGCCTCCAGACCCGCGCAGAGGGCGAGCGCCGACTTGCCGGTTCCGGCCCGGCCGCCCATCGACATGATTCCGACATCCGAGTCGAGCAGCAGGTCGAGCGCGATCCGCTGCTCGGCGGACCGGCCGTGGATGCCGAACGCCTCGCGGTCGCCGCGGACGAGCCGGATCCGGCCGTCAGCGGTGACCCGGCCGAGCGCCTTGCCGCGCTCGGACTGCAGCACGAGGCCGGTGTGCACCGGCAGCTCCTCCACCTCGGGTACGTGCACGCTCTCCGCCGCGAAGAGCTCGTCCACCTGCTCGGCCGTAATCGTCAGTTCCGACATTCCGGTCCAGCCGGAGTCGGTGATGGCGAGCTCGGCGCGGTACTCCTCGGCGAGCAGGCCGACGGACGAGGCCTTGATGCGCAGCGGCAGGTCCTTGGACACGACCGTCACGTCGTACCCCTCGGCCTGGAGGTTCCTGGCCACGGCCAGAATCCGGGTGTCGTTGTCACCCAGTCGGCCCCGCTCGTTCAGGAACGACGCCGGGAGCACCGTGGGGTCGGAGTGGTTGAGCTCGACCCTGAGCGTTCCGCCGAGGTCCCCGATCGGGATCGGCGCGTCGAGCCGCCCGTACCGGATGCGGTAGTCGTCGAGCAGACGCAGCGCCTGCCGGGCGAAGTAGCCGAGCTCCGGATGGTGCCGCTTGGCCTCCAGCTCCGTGACCACGACGACGGGGAGCACGACCTCGTGCTCGTCGAAGCGGGCCATGGCCAACGGGTCGGCCAGCAGAACGCTGGTGTCGATGACATAGGTGCGCCGGTCGTGCGTACGGCGCTTTGTGCTGGTCACCACGGGTGGACGAACCCCCTCGGAAGAGGTCGGGGTGCGACGGCGTCGCCGGGGAATGGGCCGGGCTCGGTCCACAATGCGCGGGCCGGGCACCGGCCCTCCGCGATGTCCGTACGAACCGCACGGTCGTCCGTGTGCAAAGGGCCTCCCGGGCGGGCGGCCCCATGCCACCCGCTGGTGTGCCGGACGCCCGTGGACCGGGCGTCGACTTGGAAGGGATATTCCCTCGAACGTGCGCCGCCATGCCATGGCATATGACGCCACGTTTGTGAACGTTTGGCAACGCCTGCGACCCCAGTGCGGGCCTCATACCAGCCGATATCGTCCCATCATGAACATTTCGGCAGCGGGCTGAGGGCTCCTGGGCGGGGCTCGCCCCGTCAGGCACCCGGTGGTTTGCCACGCGCATGCGGCACAGGCGCAGGGTCAGGGGGTGCTTCGGGGGCCGGTGGCCCTGCCAGGGGAAGCGGCTCAGCCGGAAGGGCCGGGGAGTGCCCATCAGGGAGCCGGGGGCCTGCCCGGGGAAGCGGCTCAGCCGGAAGGGGGCCGGGGGGCCTCCCCCCGGGG
>NZ_JBQQBX010000054.1:0-34897 GCF_052245475.1 Streptomyces sp. 7N604
CGGCAGCACGCGCGCGGACCGGCGGCTGTGAGCGCGCCGGGCTGCGCCGGTTCGCCCACCGCCGGGCAGCCGTGCCGCTCTTCCTCACCGCGCTGTCGTACGGGCTGGTCGGCGCGGTGTACTGGGCGTTCGCCGTCGAGGCGATCTCCCGCGAGGACGCGGGCGGCGGCACGCCCACGGCACCGCTGTTCTGGACCCTGATGGGCCTGGCGGGCACCGCGGGCGCGCTGACCGGTTACGTCATCGCGCGGTACGGCCTGCGCCGCACCCACGCCTGGCTGTTCACCGGCATCGCGGCCGCGGTCGCCCTGCTGGGCGCGGCGCCCGGCTCGCTGCCGGCCGTCGCGCTGTCCGCCGTGCTTTACGGCCCGTGTTTCATGGCCGGGTCGGGGCTGCTCGCGGTGTGGAGCTACCACGTCTTTCCCGAGCAGCCCTCGACCGGCTTCAGCGTGACGGTCTTCTTCCTGGGGCTGGGCACGGTCGCCGGTCCCGCGGTGCTCGGCGCCTGTGCCGACCGCTACGGGCTCCGGGCCGCGTTCCTCGTCACGGCCGCCGTCGCGGCCCTGACGCTGATGATCCGTCCGCCGGCGCGCGCGGCGGCGCGGATCACCGGCCGGGAGCCCCAGCGGCGCGCTCCTGCCGACCGGTTCGGCCTCAGCCGGTCGACCAGCAGCTCGTAGGCGTGGCGTGGGCCGGGTCGAGGGCGTTGGCGGTCTCGTGGAAGGCGAGCCGGTCGAGGAGTGCGATCGCCACGTGCTCCGACAGGTCGACCGGGCACAGGTCCTGGAGCACGACGTTGCGGACGTCGGGGCCCGAGAGGAACTGCGAGCTGTACGGCGTGACGACCTCGTCGTACTTGGTCGCGATGACGGTGTAGTGCACGCCGGGGACGGTGTCGCCGCCCTCGTTGAGCTTGCGCAGGAACTCCGATCCGGTGATCTGGTCGGTGAGGCTCGGGGCCATGCCGTCGATGGCGTCGTCCGCGCCGGGGAAGTAGTCGAGCAGCTGGGTGAACCCGTTCATGGTGGTGCCGTGGTTGGAGGGCGCAAGGCCGATCAGGGCGTGCACCTTCGCAGCGCCGCCCAAGAACTTGAGGTAGTAACGCGGCATCATGCCGCCCTGGCTGTGGCCGACCAGGTCGGCCTCGGGGGCTCCGGTCGCCGCCAGGACGCGGTCGACGTAGGCCGAGAGCTGGTCGGCCGAGTCCTCGATGGGGCCGAGGCCGTGGAAGAGGGGGACGCCGGGCAACTGGCCGTAGTCGAGGGAGAAGACGCAGTAGCCGCGCGCGACCAGATACGGGGCGAGGCCGAGCCAGTTGTCGGTCGCGTTGCCGAAGGTGCCGTGGACGAGGACCACGGGGCGGGGGTGGGCGGTGGACGGCTTGCAGGAGAAGTCGTTCCAGCCGCTGGACTTCGCGGCGGAGGCTGAGGCGGACGCGGACGCGCCGTCGGCCGGGGCGGACGCGGTGGCTGAAGCGGTGGCTGAAGCGGTGGTCAGGGCCAGTGCGGCGGTCAGCAGGGCGGCGGACAGGACGCGGAGTCCCCGCACCCGTTTCCAGGGCAGCTTCATGTGATCTCCTCGCGGGGGGTCAAACGGGCTGGGTCAACCCGTCTCCCTGTGATCCGGATCACAAGACAGCTGTTCTTGGTTCAAGTTACGGGCGAGTAGAGCTACTGGCCAGTCATATAGCGGTAAAGAAACCGACACATGACCTTCACGCGACGTCCCAATCGTTGGTCAAAGCCGAGGCGGGGCGGATCGCCGAGGCACCGAAGCGGGCACGCGCCCGGTCGGCCACGGCCTCGACGCGGCGGGACTTCTCGTCGGCGGCGTCGAACGTCAGCTGATGCGCGGCCAGTTCGGCGCCCGCCAGGTCCTCGGCCCGCAGCGATACCGCGCGCACCCGGGCCCGCTGGAGGGCGAGAGCGTCGTGCAGCGCGTACGCGGCGGCGGTCAGCGCCGGGCCGTGGGCGGTCGGTTCTGGCAGGGCGCGGGTACGTGTGGTCGTGGAGCGGTCGGCGTAACGGACGGTGAGCGTGAGCGCCCGGGCAACCTGGCTCTCCGTACGCAATCGGACGCCGAGTTCGTGCGCGAGCGTGAGCAGCGCGCGGCGCCGCGCGTCCGGGTCCAGCTCGTCGCGGTCGAAGCGGTGTTCCGCACCGATGGAGCGGGCGGGGGCGTTCGGGGTGACGGGGGTCGGGTCGATGCCGCGCGCCCGCTCGTGGACGCGCCGCCCGGCGGCCGCGCCGAGGATGCGCTGGAGGGTGGCCGGCGGTGCGGCCGCGATCCGCTCGACGCTGTCCAGGCCGTACGCGGCCAGGGTGCGGGCGGTCGCCTGGCCGACGCCGTGCAGCGCGGTGGCGGGTTTGCGAGCGAGGAAGTCGGCGACCGCGCCCGGGTCATCGGGGGCGGTGCGGATGGGGGCCGCGCCTGGCGCGGAGTCGTGGGCGGCCATCCTGGCGAGCAGCGGGTTGGCGGCGACGCCGATGGTGCAGTCGACGCCGTAGCGGGCGAGCGCACGGACCCGCACGAGCGCGGCGATCCCGGCCGCGTCGCGCCCGAAGTACCGCAGCGCGCCGCGGACGTCGACGAGCGCGGCGTCGGGCGGAAGCGCCTCGACGACGGGGCTGAACTCGCGGAGCAGCCCGAGAAGCCCTTCGTATGTGTCCGCCCCGAGCGCCTCTTCGGCCCCGGCACACCGGAACCGCACGTACAGCACGCGCGCGTGCGGCTCGGCGGCACGGTCGCCCGCCCCGCTCCCCGGCTTCCTGTCCGGCCGCCCCCGCCCGGCAGTCCGCACGCGCGCGTGCGCCTCAGCGGCACGCTCACCTGCCGTCGGCCGAGAGCTCGCCGGGCTTCCGGCGTGCGTGCCGGGCGCCGGGCGCTCGGCGTGCGCGCCCGCGTCGGCAGGCTGCCGGCCGGTGGCTGCCGAAAAGCCGAGGCGCGGTGCGGCCGCACGGAACGCGCCTTCGGCGGTGGCCACCACCTCGGCTGCCGAGAGGTCCCGGGCCCGCGGCGCCCTCGCCGCCGGACTGGTCGCCGGAGAACCCGTGCGGAGGAAGGCCACGTCTCCGGCTTCGGCCGGCACACGTGCCGACGGGTCCTTCGCCAGGCCCGAGTTCAGGGCGAGCGCGGTCGCGACCGCCAAGCGGTCCGGGGCGGCGGACGGGCCGACGCGGGTCCGTTCCGGTGCGCGGAGACGCGGAGCGGCGGCGGTCATCGTCCTGCGCTCCCCGGGCTGGAGTGCCACAGCTTGCGGCCCGTGGGGGTGCCCTCGCCCGCGGGGCGGAGGTCCGCCCAGGGGTGCATCTCGTAGCCGGTGGGCATGCGGATGCGCCGGCCGTTCGTAGCGTCCGCGGCGTCCTCGGCACCCGCATCGTCCGCGTCGCCGGACGGGGCGGCGGGCTCCTGAGCCGAGTCGCCGTCCGCGCTCGGCCCGCCGCCGGGGCCCGCGGCCGCCAGGCGGGCCGCGACCGCGTCCAGGCCGCCCTCGCGGCGCAGTTCCGCGAGCTCGGCGAGGTTCCAGGCCGCCGCGCCGACCACGCTGAGGCTGCGCGGCCCGCGCCGCTGGACCACTCCCCGTACGAGCAGCAGCCAGGAGTGGAAGACCGTGTGCGCGCAAGCCTCATGGCTGTCGTCGAAGAAGGCCAGGTCGACCAGGCCCGTGCCGTCGTCGAGGGTCGTGAAGATGACCCGGCGGCCGGAGCGGACCGGCGGGGTCTGCGTAGCGGCCTTGGCACCGGCGACGAGCACCGTCTCACCGTGCCGCGCGTCGCCGAGACGCCGCGCCGGGATCACGCCGAGCTCCTCGAGGAACTCCCGGTGGTCGCCCATGAGATGGCGGGAGGTGTCCATGCCGAGCACGTTCAGCTCGGCGCCGAGGCGCTCGGACGCGTCGAGGTCCGGGAGCCCCAAGGGTTCCGCGACATCGGCTCCCGTGGCTCCCGTGCCTCCCTCGGCTCCCGTCCCCGCGTCCAGCGGCAGCTGCCCTGCGTGTGCCCCGCCCCTGGGCGCCCGCTGCCGCCGGTGCAGTTCGGCGATGTGCAGCAGCAGGTCGCGGCGGTTGTCCCCGAAGGCGTCCAACGCGCCGACCTGGGCGAGCCGTTCTGCGACCGGCCGCCCCGGCCGCGCGCGCAGCCACAGGTCCTGGAGCGAGGCGTACGGCTGCCCGTCCGCGATCCGCTCCGTCCCGGCCTCACTGATGCCGTGCACCTCGGAGAGCGCAAGCCGTATGCCCCACTTGCTCTCTGGAGCATCCCCTGAAGTGCCCCCTGCAGCACCTTCTGAAGTCTCCTCAGAAATATCCCTTGATGCGGCTTTATCGCCAGACACCAGTTCGATTAGATAAGCGGCGCCCGACCGGTTCACATCCAGCGGCAGGATCGGCACCCCGCGCCGCCGCGCGTCCGCGAGCAGCAGCCGCTTCGGGTACATCCCGGGGTCGTGGGTGAGCAGCCCCGCATAGAAGGCGGCCGGGTGGTGGGCCTTCAGCCAGGCGGACTGGTATGTCGGCACGGCGAAGGCGACGGCGTGCGCCTTGCAGAAGCCGTACGAGCCGAACGCCTCGACGATCTCCCAGGTGCGCGCGAGCACTTCGGGCTCATAGCCCCGCTTGCCCGCCTCCTCCCAGAACCAGGCCCGCACCCGCCCCTGCCGCTCCGGGTCCGACAGCGCCCGGCGCGCCTCGTCCGCGCGGCCCCGCCAGCAGCCGGTCATGATCCGCAGGATCTCGATGATCTGCTCGTGGAAGACCACGACGCCGTACGTCTCGCTCAGCACGCCCTCCAGATCCGGGTGCGGATAGCGCGGCGCCTTCCGCCCGTGCCGCCGCTCGATGAACGGCCGCACCATGTCCGCCGCGACCGGGCCCGGCCGGAAGAGCGAGATGTCGACGACGAGGTCGTGGAAGGTGCTGGGCTGCAGTCGCCCGATCAGATCGCGCTGGCCGGGCGACTCGATCTGGAAGCAGCCGAGCGTCTCGGTGGAGCGGATCAGGTCGTACGTCGCGGGGTCGCCCGGCGGCACCGTGGCCGGGTCGTCCAGGTCCACCCGCTCCCCCGTGGCCCGTTCGATCTCGGCCACGGCGTGCGCCATCGCGGACTGCATCCGCACCCCGAGGACGTCCAGCTTGAGCAGCCCGAGTTCCTCGACGTCGTCCTTGTCGAACTGCGACATCGGGAAGCCGTCTCCGCTGCTCGCGACGACGGGCGTACGGGCGTGCAGCGAGGCGTCGGACAGCAGCACCCCGCAGGGGTGCATGGCGATGCCGCGGGGCAGCCCGTCGAGCGCCTCGACCAGCTCCCACAACTTGCCATGACCGAAACGTTCCTGTGCGGCACCCTGCTCGGTCCGCGCGGCCTGCCCGGCCCGCTCGGCCTGTTCCGCCTGCGCGGCCTGCTCCGCGGCGACCGCGCGCAGCTCCGGCAGCTCCGCGAGCGCGGCCCGCGCGTCACGGGCGCGGATGTGCGGGAACGCCTTGGCCAGCCGGTCGACTTCGGCCGGGTCCATGCCGAGGGCCGCGCCCACATCCCGTATGGCGTGCCGTACGCGATAGGTCTCGGGCATCGCGACGGTGGCGACCCGCTCGGCCCCGAAGCGGTCGAAGATCGCGCGGTAGACCTCGAGCCGCCGCGCCGACTCGACGTCGATGTCGATGTCGGGCAGCACGCGCCGGTCCCTGGACAGGAAGCGCTCCATCAGCAGTCCGTGCTCCACGGGGTCGGCGTGCGCGATGCCGAGCAGGTGGTTGACCAGGGAGCCGGCGCCGGAGCCGCGGGCGGTGACCCGGATGCCGAGCGCGCGGGTGTCGTCGACGACCTGGGCGACAGTGAGGAAGTACGAGGCGAAGCCGTGGAACGCGATGATGTCCAGCTCCTCCTGCAACCGCTCCCAGCGCCTCCGGTCGCGGTCGTAGCCGCGCAGCACCATGGCGGCGGCGCAGCGGGAGGCCAGGGCGCGGTCGGCGGTCCGCCGCTCCGCGCCCACCAGGTGCGGCTCGGGGAAGTGCACGCTGCCGAGCCCGAGGTCGTCCTCGGGGTCGACGAGGCACTCGGCCGCGGTCCGCAGGGTCTCCTCCAGCAGGCGATGCGCGGCGTCCCGTCCGAAGCCCGCGGCCTCGGCGACCCGCTCGGCGATGCGCGCCATGTCCCGGGCGCCCTTGAGCCAGCGCTCGCCGGTATCGAGGGTGTCGGGCTTGCGCGGGTCGATGGGGACGAGGCGGCGGGCGGAGTCCAGCACGTCGGCGACCGGGCCCTGGCGCGGGTCGGCGTAGCGGACGGCGTTGGTCAGCACGGCCCGTACGCCCTGGTCCGCGGCGAATCCGACGGTGCGGGCGGCGAGCCGCAGCGAGCCGGGGCCCGTGCCCTTGCGCCCGTGGTGCACGGCTTCCAGGCGGAGGGCATCGCCGTGGATCTCCCGCCAGGGTTCGAGCAGCCGCGCTGCCCGGTCGGGGCGGCCCGCGGCGAGGGCGCGGCCGACGTCGGAGTCGGGGCCGAGCAGCACGGTCAGCCCACTCCCACTCCCACCGCTGCTCCCATTGGCGCTGTCCGCGGACTTCTCCAGGTCCGCCCAGTCCAGTACGGGCCGCTCGGCCTCGGTGTCCGCGTGGGCGGCGGAGATCAGACGGCACAGGGCGGCCCAGCCGACTGAGCCGTCGCGGGCGAGGAAGACCACGCGGGGCGCGGACTCGTCGATGAACGCTCCGCCGCGCACCGGCGTGCGCCTGCGTGACGTACGCCCTCGGGCGTCCTCCACCCGCTCCCCTATGGCCAGTTCTGTACCGAACAGCGGCCGGACTCCGGCCTTCGCGCACGCCTTGGCGAACCGGACGGCCCCGGCGAGCGTGTCCCGGTCCGTCAGCGCCACGGCGTCCATGCCGCGCTCCGCGGCACGCCAGGCCAGCATCTCCGGGTGCGCGGCGCCATACCGCATGGAGAACCCGGAGACGGTGTGCAGATGCGTGAATCCGGGCATCCGCACCTCCTGTCGCTCGCCCACCCCCTGGCCGAATCCTTTCGCTTTCCCACCCCTAACCATAGACCAAGCCTCGAACATCCGTACGACCAGATACGGGCGGCTCGCCGCCGGAGCTCCTCGTACGCCCGGTGATCTTCCAGGGAACGGATCTTCCTCTGGCGCGCCTCAGAACGTGACCGTCCACCCTTCGCGCCGAGCCTGCTCCGACGTGTAAGCCACGCCGTGGACCTTGAGCCCGGACGGATCGAGCAGCGTGACCGCTCCGCCGTTGTTGCCAAGGTGGAACCCGTCGCCGTCGCCGCCGCCCGGCACGGCGATCGTGGCGCCCGGGTCGAGCATCCGCTCAGGCAGCGGCAGCATGCGCGACTCCGCGTCGGCGAGGTGCCAGCCCATCAGGTTGACCGGGGCCGGGGAGGCGTTGACCAGCGTGACGGTCTCGGCCTCGGGGGCGGGACCGGCCGGGTTGATGAGCGCGGCCACGATGCGCAGAGGTGCATCACCGTAAGCGGGCCTGCGCGGTGCGGTCTCGATGGCGTGGCCGGTGGTGTCGTCGGTGTGCCAGGCCTGGGACTGGAAGGCCAGGAATACGGCGACCCAACGCGATTCGGCGGGCAGGTGCAGCATCAGTCCGCCGTCCTGCCAGACCCCGTCGTCGGCACGGAACCGCCCGGTGTTGCCCTGGTTCATGTGAACGTCGTGCACGCCGTTACCGGGCAGGAATCCGAAGATCTTGTCGCGGCGGACCGATTCGGGCCCCCATCGCTGCCCGAATACGTACACGGCGACCATGGGATCCGCGATGGCTCGCCCCACGTAGTGGTCCAGCAGATCGGCCAGGTCGTTGTCCACGCCCGGCACGTCGGGTGGCAGCGGCCGCATCGAAGTCGGAACGAACAGATTCCCGCGGATGAAGTCCAGGCTGGCCGTGCCCGGCTGCGACGGCAGTGGCGTCCATCCGCTGGCGGCCGGCGGGAGGAGCTGTGTCACCGGATGGCGGAAATCGCCGTCGGCGATGAACAGCAGCTCGGACGGGGCCTGCTGGGACTGGACGTTGATAGCCGCCCGGTAGGCGGTACCGGCGCTGTCGGTGAGATGTATTTGGTAGTGCGGAGTGTCGGCAGCTCCCTCGCGGCGCCGTCCAATGGCGCGGCAGGCCAGTACACCGTAGGAATCGAGTGGCATGGGTCCTCCGAAAACGCGGCGCTGTGCCCGCGCAAAGCAGGTGCACGGACGAGGGAGCTAGAACTCGAGCACCACCCAGGCGGGATCGTGATCGCTGCCGTCACCGCCGTGCCGGGTGCGCCGGTCGATGAACGCGCCCTTCTGACGCGGCGCGAGGCGCGGACCGAGCCAGATCTGGTCGAAGAGCTCGTACTTGGCGGGCCGGCCGGCCTCCTTGAACCTGTGCGTCCACGCTCCCGAGGGCGGCGGGGGCGGAGTGTCGGGCTTGGGCTCGCGCGTCTCGACCGGCTGGGCCAGTCCATCGGTCACGTCCAGGTCGGCGGAGTCGGCGAGGGCGGCGAGAGTCGGTGCATCCGGAGTGTCGTTCATATCGCCCACCACGACGAAACGCCCGTCCGAGCGGCTGCGCTCGGCGAGTATCCGGGCGATGGTCTCCGTCTGCTGCCGCCGGCGGGTGTCGGCGGCGGCCTTGCCGGCCTCAGGATCCTCCCCGGGTTCGACGAACTGGCTCTTGAGGTGATTGTTGAAGAGGGTGAAGAGGCGCCGGCTCGGGTCGCGCGGGTCCAGGACTTCCACTTCCAGCAGGTCCCGGCTGAAGACTCGCTTGTCCGGCAGCTCGGGGTGGACGGCGTGCTGCCAGGAAGTGACCGGGCCCAGCGGGAATTTCGACAGCAGGGCCAGATCGATCAGCCGGGGATCGTTGCCCTCGATGAGCGACAGATGAGGGTAGGAGCCGCCGAGTTGCTGTGCGGCGAAGAACCGCAAGGTGTCGATGTCCTCGACCTCTTGGACCGCCAGCACATCGAGGTCCATACGGGAAATCCGTTCGGCGATCAATTTCTGATCGTCGGCCTCCTTCCCCTTGACCAGCTTTCCTTTGTAG
Source organism: Streptomyces sp. 7N604 (assembly GCF_052245475.1). NCBI lineage: Bacteria > Bacillati > Actinomycetota > Actinomycetes > Kitasatosporales > Streptomycetaceae > Streptomyces > Streptomyces sp. 7N604. Next base: position 9,041 of record NZ_JBQQBX010000054.1, read on the forward strand.
GTGCGGATACGCACCTGCTCCGGGTCCTCGAAGACATAACTGGCGGTCAGCCCACCGCCGGGCTCGGTCGGTTGAATCGCCGATATCTCCGCTCGGAAGTTGAACCGCGAAAACAGGTTGTTGAGGTTGAACGTTCCCACCGTCACGTCCATATCGACCTCCGCTACGGCCTTGGGGACGGAGCTCAGCGGCCATACGTCCATCGTGATCCCGGACCTCCGACGCGGCATCTGGATCACTGCTGGAGCAGGTGCCGGGACGACGGCGGCACGACGGGAAGCACGGAAGCACGGCAGGAAGAGGGACACGCCGGTGGGGACCGGCGGTTTCCGGTCGAGATGGGGCGGCCAGGGAACCTCGCGAAGCCACATTTGCGCAGGCCGGAAGGAAGTTTTTACTTGAACCAGGGAATTTTGTCCACATACTGGACGGGCGCGCCTGCGGCCACGCACCACCTCCGACCTGCCCGAATATACATTCGGCCACGGTGAGTTCGCAGATCACGACCGGAAGTGACCGATCGACGTGCGTTCACCGTTCGCATGAGCAAGACTCCCGTCCGGTATCTGCACCTGCGAACAAGGGAGTTCGATATGCGGTACACCGTACGGGCGTTGGGAGCGGTCGCCGCTCTGACCGTCGGGTGGCTGGCGGGTACGAGCGGAGTGGCACAGGCCGGGACCGTGGAAGCGGACTCGCTCTACTCCCCGTCGGCCCTGGTGCTCACCGTCGGCAAGGGCGAGGACGCCACGACGGCCTCGGTACAGCGGGCCGTACTGCTGAACTGTGCTCCCAGGCCGGGCGGGACGCACCCGGCCGCCGCGCAGGCGTGTAAGGAACTCCGCGCTGTCGACGGGGAGTTCGCGGCGCTGGCCGGGGACGGCGGCCAGGGCCGGATGTGTACGAAGATCTGGGACCCGGTGGTGGTCACCGCGGACGGGGTCTGGGAGGGCCGCAGAGTCTCCTGGTCCTACACCTTCGCCAACGCATGCGTGATGGAGGGGGGCATGCAGGGCGGCGCCGTCTTCGCCTTCTGACCTGACATGCGACCGCGGCCCCCGGACACTGTGGGGGTGCCCGGGGGCCGCGAGCCCCGCCGCTGTCGGGCGTCAAGCTGATGTGCGGAGGCCGGGTTGGCTCAGCCGGGTCGGCTCAGCAGAAGTCGCGAAGTCGCGAGTCGCGTCAGCCGAGTTGCCTCGGCCGAGTTCCTCAGCCGACGCGCGTCAGCCGATCTGCGCCCCGAAGACCTCGAGCGCCTCGGGCACCGGCTGGAAGTAGGTCTCGCCGCCGGACGAGCAGTCGCCGCTGCCGCCGGAGGTGAGACCAAGCGCCGTGTCACCCGCGAAGAGCGAGCCGCCGCTGTCGCCCGGCTCGGCGCAGACGTTGGTCTGGATCAGACCGTTGACCGTGCCCTCCGGGTACGTGACGGAGGCGTCGACCGCCAGGACCTCGCCGTCGTGCAGCTGGGTGGTGCTGCCGCTGCGCTGCACCTGCTGGCCGACGGTCGCGTCTCCCGCCTTGCTGATCGCCTGCGCACTGCCGTTGTAGAGGTTGACCTCGCTCGGGTGGTCCACCTCCGATGTGTACGTCGCCAGGCCGTAGTCGTTGTCCGGGAAGCTGCCGTCCGTGGTGGTCGCGACCTCCGAGCCGCCCTCGGAGTCGGACCAGCTCGGGATGGCCTCGGTGCAGTGACCCGCCGTCAGGAAGGCCGGCTGGCCGTTCACGGTGACGTTGAAGCCCAGCGAGCAGCGCCCGCCCGAGCCCCAGATCGCGTCACCACCGGCGATCTTGGTGGTGAACTTCCCCTTGCTCTGCTTCAGTACGGCCTTGCCGTCCTGCGCCGCGATCTGCTTCTTCAGCTCCGCCAGCTCGGCGCCCTTGACCGTGCTGTCGGCGGTGACGACGACCTTGTTGGTCTTCACGTCCACCGCACGGGCGGTGCCCGTTACATCCTTCGCGGTGAGGGTGTCCTTGACGGAGTCGAGCTGGGCCAGCGTGTTCCTGACGAGCTTCGCCTCTGCGCCCTTCGCGCGAACCTGCTGGGCCGCCGCCTCGTTCACCACGTTGACCACGAGCTTCTTGGCGCCGGCGTCGTAGTACGACCCGGCGGTGTCGGCTCCCAGATCGGAGGCGAGCGTGGACGCGAGCTTCCCCGCTGCGGTGGACGTGAGCGTGTCCACGCTGGGGGTGGTTGCGGCGTTGGCGTTCGACAGTGCGAACGCGGTGGCGACGACAGCCGCCGCTCCAGCCGCTGCGACGGCCGTGCGGCGCTTGGAAATACGTCGGTGCTTCAAGTCGAGACCTCCAGTGGGGGGTTGGGCCCGCTGTGGGGAGCGTCGGCCCGGAGGACGTATGCAGCTGTACCGAACGAGGACGTGACTCCCGCGCGACACCGCTTCGCGTCGGCCGCTCGCGGTTCGCATTACAAGTCGCGTCCATGCCAAAAGGCCAAGTGCGCCGCAGAGTATTCCGAGGTTCGGGGGTGGTGCACAAGACCGAGTTCAGGTCCTCGTACGCCAAAACCGGTGCGCCCCCTCACGAAGGGGGCGCACCGGTAGCGGCGCACGTCAGATCGGCGTACGGGCTCCTAGGACGGCGGGAGTTTCAGCGCGGGGCGGTGGATACGTCCGGCTACGCCTGTCCGGTAATCGACTCTCCGGTTCCGGATTCCGATGGCCCGTCGCCCGCCGGGCGGCCGCCGTCGCCGTACGGGGCGGTGGCCGGAGACTCCAGTGCCTCCTGCTCGGGCTCCGGACCGAGCTCCGGCTCAGGCCTCAGCTCGGGCTCCAGCTCGGGCCCGGGTCCCAGATCGGGCTCCACCCCGGGCTCCAACCTGGGCTCCGGTTCCGATTCCGGCTCCGGTTGCTGTCGCGAATCCGGCGCTGCCTGCACCGAGGGGTGCTGCGGGCCCTCGTGGGCGCGCTCCAGGAAGCGCAGCAGCTCCACCGGGATGGGCAGCACCAGCGTGGAGTTCTTCTCCGCGGCTACGGCCATCACGGTCTGCAGCAGACGGAGTTGGAGCGCGGACGGTGTGTCGGCCATCTGCGCGGCCGCCTGGCGCAGCTTCTTCGAGGCCTGGAACTCGGCGTCGGCGTTGATGACGCGGGCGCGCCGCTCGCGGTCGGCCTCCGCCTGGCGGGCCATTGACCGCTTCATCGTCTCCGGCAGCGACACGTCCTTGATCTCGACCCGGTCGACGGTCACGCCCCACCCGAGCGCCGGGCTGTCGATCATCAGCTCCAGGCCCTGGTTGAGCTTCTCGCGGTTCGACAGCAGATCGTCCAGCTCGCTCTTGCCGATGATCGAGCGCAGTGAGGTCTGCGCCATCTGCGAGACCGCGAACCGGTAGTCCTCGACGTTGACGACCGCATCGGCGGCGTCCACGACCTTGAAGTAGACGACGGCGTCCACGCGCACCGTCACGTTGTCCCGGGTGATGCCCTCCTGAGCGGGCACCGGCATCGTGACGATCTGCATGTTCACTTTGCGAAGCCGGTCCACGCCCGGAATGATCATGGTGAACCCCGGCTCGCGCACGTGCGGCATGAGCCGTCCGAGGCGCAGGACGACCCCGCGCTCGTACTGCTTGACCACCCGGGCCGCCGCCATCACGTAAACCGCGCCGCAGGAGAGAGTGGCGACCCCCGCTGTGACGAGCTCCTCGACCATCACGGCCACCTGCCGTCCGTATCGCGAGTGATGCCCGCGCCCGGGCATCCGGGCCCCATATGGGGTCTGATCTCCACGATAGTCCCGCCCAGATCGGGCCGGGAGGGCCTGGGAAGGCCCCGGGAAGGGGGCGGCGGCCGACGGGCGCCCGCCGACCGCCGCCCAAGATCAGCAAGTGATCATCAGGGGCCGAGCAGAGGCTGAGCAGAAGGGCTCAGCGGAGGCTCAGCACAAGATCAGTAGACGCTCACGCCGTAGGCGCTCAGCGCCTCGGTGACCGGCTGGAAGTAGGTCGTACCGCCGGAGGAGCAGTTGCCGCTGCCGCCGGAGGTGAGGCCGATCGCCCGGCTGCCGGAGTAGAGCGGGCCGCCGCTGTCGCCCGGCTCCGCGCAGACGTTGGTGCGGATGAGGCCGTAGACGATATCGCCGCCACCGTAGTTGACCGTGGCGTTCAGGCCGGTGACCGTGCCGCTGTGGGTGCCGGTGGTGCTGCCGCGCCGGGACACGGACATGCCAACAGTGGCGTTGGCGGCGCTGGTGATGTCCACGCTGCCGACGGTGCCGGGGTGGCTGACCGCGGAGTTGCTGTAACGGACCAGGCCGTAGTCGTTGCCGGGGAAGCTCGAGCCGGCCGTCGGGCCGACGAGGGTGGTGCGGGCGGAGTTGGTGTACCAGCTGCCCGCGCCGTCGGTGCAGTGCCCGGCCGTGAGCAGGTAGTACGTGCTGCCACTGCGCACGTTGAAGCCCGCGGAGCAGCGCCAGCTGCTCGCGTAGATGGCGTCGCCGCCGGAGAGGAGCTTGCTGAGCTTGCCGGGGGTGCGTTCGATCCGGATCGCTCCGGAATTGGTCCCCGCCTGCTGCCTGATCTTGGTGATCTCGGCCTGCGAGACCGTGCTGTCGGCGGTGACGACGAGGGTGTTCGTCTTGGTGTCGACATGCCACGCGGTGCCCGCCACGTCAGCGGCGAGCACCGCGTCACCTGCGTCCGAGAGCTGCCGCGCGCTGTAGGTGGGAGCCGGGGGCTCGGCGCTGGCAGTCGGGACGGCGAGCGCCGTGGCGGCGGCGAGGCCGGACGCCACGGCGATCAGCCGCATACGTCTCGCCGCTCTGGTATGGGGGGTAGTGCGCTTGATCCTCACTTCTTCCTCCAAAGGGGAATCGGGGGTCCGCTTGGGTGGGCAGGCCCGTGAGGCGCAGCCGGAGAGCACGCCCGTCCGGAATCACACCGGATACCGGACACGTCGTGTTCCTGACAAGTGCGCTGTGGGGGGAGTATTCGGCGGCCGGGCCCGGAGCCGCAAGGGCGCCTTTCGGCCGTGATCCGCGCACACCGAAGGCCCCGGCGGCCCATGACCGCCGGGGCTCCGCGTCGCGCCCGGCCGGGGCTTCGACGCGTCACCGCGCCTGCTTGTTCCGCTCCCCCGCCGCGACAGCGAAGCCAGGCGTGTTGCCGGGCGGCGGGAACGGACGGATGAAGTGCTCGGTGAAGGCGCGCGGCGGAAGCACCGCGCGAGGGACATCCAAGGTCACCGAGGTGTCCGCGGTCGGCGCAGCCGCCCGCGGAAAGCGAAAGCGGAAGCTGCTGCTTCCGCTCGTTCCTCCCCCAGCCTTCGGCTGGGAGATGTCCCCAGCGAAGACGGTCCAGAGCGATCTGTCGTGATCCACGACCTCCTCGCCCCGAGCCGTCCAGCGGCCGAGGATGTCCGGAATCCGACTGTCCGGAACGTCGGCCTGCCAATAAGTCCCGGTGAGGGAAGCGGTGAGGGAAGGCGGGCCGTACGGCGCCGAGACCGTCTCGGCGCGGTGCTCGTGCCGCGCCTTCCACTGCTGCTCTGCGTCGTCATCGCTCATGGTGCCGACCCTTCCATACGGGCGCGGAGAGCCCCAGGTGATCGCGGAGGGTCCGGCCCTCGTACTCCGCCCGGTACGCGCCGCGCTCCTGGAGCAGCGGCACTACGCGGTCCACGAATTCGTCGAGCCCGCCGGGCGTGAGGTGGGGCACGAGGATGAATCCGTCCGCTGCGTCCGTCTGGATGAACTCGTCGAGCTCGGCGGCGACCGAGTCCGGGGTCCCGATGAAGGACTGCCGCCCCGTCGTCTCGATGACCGTCTGCCGGATCGACAGCCTCTTCGCCTCGGACAGCGCCCGCCATTTCGCGGCGATGCCGCCCGGGTCTCCGACCCGCACCCTGCCCTGGGCGAGCTGCGCATCCGGGTCCGGGTCGACGTCGGGCAGCGGCCCGTCCGGGTCGTACGCGCTCAGATCCCGGCCCCAGATCTGCTCGAGGGCGACGATCGCGGTCTGCGGGGAGACCTGCTGACTGCGGATCTCGGCGGCCTTCTCCTGTGCCTCGGCCGCGGTGTCGCCGAGGACGAAGGTCACCCCGGGCATGATCTTGAGGTCGCCGGGCTGCCGCCCGTACGCGGCGAGCCGCCGCTTGACGTCGGCGTAGAAGACGCGGCCCGCCTCGAGAGTGCCGTGCCGGGTGAAGATCACGTCGGCGGCGGAGGCGGCGAACTCGCGCCCCTCGTCGGAGTCCCCCGCCTGGATGACGACGGGGTGGCCCTGCGGGCTGCGCGGGACGGTGGTGGTGCCCTCGATCGAGAAGTGCTCGCCGTGGTGCCTGAACGGGCGCGGCTCGCCGGCCGCCCCTGGAGAGTCGGGCGTCCAGGAGTCCCACAGCTCGCGGGCGGTGGCGACGAATTCGGCGGCCCGCGTGTAGCGATCGGCCCGGTCGAGGTAGCCGCCGCACCGGAAGTTCTCCCCGGTGAACGCGTCGGAGGAGGTGACGACGTTCCACCCGGCACGGCCTCCGCTGAGGTGGTCGAGGGAGGCGAGGCGGCGGGCGAGCTCGTACGGCTCGTTGAAGGTCGCGTTGACCGTGGCGGCCAGGCCGATCCGGTCGGTGACCGCGGCAAGGGCGTTCAGCACGGTGATCGACTCGGGCCTGCCGACCACGTCGAGGTCGTGGATGAGCCCCTTGTGCTCGCGCAGCCGCAGCCCCTCGGCGAGGAAGAAGTAGTCGAAGAGGCCGCGCTCGGCGGTGTGCGCGAGATGCTCGAAGGAGGAGAAGTCGATCTGGCTGCGGCTGTGGGGATTCGCCCAGACCGTGGTGCTGTTGACGCCGGGAAAGTGGGCGGCGAGATGGATCTGCTTCTTGGTGTGCCTGCGGTGGTTGCCGTCGGTCATGCGGCTGTTCCCCCTGTGCGTGCGTAGCGGTTGACCGGGCGGGTCAGGCCCAGGTGGTCACGGAGTGTGGTGCCCGGATAGAAACGGCGCAGCAGCCCGCGGTGCTGGAGTACGGGCACGGTGCCGTCGACGACCCGGGCGAGGTCGCGTGGCGCATCGGCCGGGCGCAGATGGAAGCCGTCGGCGGCGCCCGCCGCGTGCCAGTCGCCGATCCGGTCGGCGAGCTCCACGGCGTCCGCGGTCGTATGGAGTTCCACGGGCAGCGAGGCGAGTACGGTCAGCCGGGCCGGGTCCCGCCCGAACTCCCGGGCCCGCTCGCGCAGTTCCTCGCCGACCACGCGCGCCGAGCCGGGGTCGGCGGCCCGTACGAAGGCGACGTCCGCGTACCGGGCGGCGGCCTCCCGCGGTGGTTCCGCGGTGACGTCGACGACGGTCACCGGGTGGCCCTGAGGCGGGCGCGGCACGATCGACGGGCCGCGGACCGCGAAGGTCGCGCCCTGGAAGTCGACGTAGTGCAGCTTGTCGCGGTCGATGAAGCGGCCTGTCGGCACGTCGCGTATCTCGGCGTCGTCCTCCCAGCTGTCCCACAGCCGGGCGGCGACGTCGGCGACCTCGCCCGCCTCCCGCCAGAGCGCACCCGCGGGCGCGGCCGGGCGGCGGCCGAACAGCCTGGCCTCAGCCTCGGTCGTCGACACGTCGACGGTCCAGCCGGCCCTGCCGCGGCTCACCCAGTCCAGGGTCGCGACGGAGGTGGAGACGTGGAAGGGCTCGGTGTGGGTGGTGGTGACGGTCGGCACGAGGCCGATCCGCTCGGTGGCGGGGGCGACCCGGGCGAGCACGGCGAGCGCGTCGAGGCGACCGGCCGCCCGGCCCCGGCGCGAAGTCCGCCCCGGGGCCGCGAAGCCGTCGTCGAGGGTGACGAAGTCGAGCGTGCCGCGCTCGGCGAGCCGCGCGAGCTCCACGTAGTACGAGGCCTCGTACTGCCCGGGGCCGTCGATGGCGGCCGCGAGATGGAGCGGTCGGGCGAGAGCGGGCATGGTTCCCTGCCTTTCGTGGGGGGCAGCGCGCGACAGGAGAGGTCGCACAGAGACGTGAGCAGAGCCCGGGCGGCGGCGTCGTTCCGCCGGAACGCGGGCGTGCAGGTACGGCGCGGGTTCCGCGGGAACGCGAGCGCGGGTACGGGGGGCGAGTGCCCCGCGGCGAGTTCGGGCGGCAGCGTGACGGTCAGCGTGCCGCCGCAGGCGCCGTACGCCCAGTCGGCGAGCGAGGGCGATGCCAGCGGCCTGGATGGGCCGTTCGCACGGCTGCGTCGTTCAAGGGCATGCGCGAAGGCTCCGTCGATGCTTCAGGTCGAACACGGGTGGCGCCTTCACACAGCCGCACCCCTCAGCACGGCCAGGGACCGAGGCTATGCCTCGCGCAGGGCTCACTGTCAAGGCGGTCCGGACTGTGAGCCAATGGACTCAGGGCAGTTGACGTGAAATACGCATGCCTGTTCCACTTGGGCCATGCATGCATGGCAACGGCTGGTCACGCGCAACCACATCGACTTCGGTCGGGTGTGGTCGTCGTCCTGTTCGCGCTGACCCCCTGCCGCTGAGCCGATCCGGCCCTGCCCCGGCCGTATGCCGGTGACCCCAGGGACGGCCACGGCAGCCTCAGCACACCGGCCTGCCCCGCGCCTTCACACACAGCGCGTCCTCGCGCTCCTCCCCTCCCCTCGCTCCACCCCTGCAGCGCGGTCAGCAGCCGTCGCAGGGGCAGCAGCAGTCGCAGCCGCTGCGGATGGGCCATCCTCCCCCAGCTGACGCTGGGGGTGCCCCAGCGTGTGCAGCCCCTCCGACAGCCGGTGCCGGCACGGCCTCACTATTCCGAACAACGTTCCCCCTGTACGTCCGACGCGGAGCGACGGGCATCGTACCGGGGACGGCCTGTTCACCCGTACGACCCCCGCGTCCCCCATCCGGCCAGCGGCATCCGAGGTAGCACACCGTCAGCAGCCGTACACAGCAGGAACTCTGATGTTCCAACATTCGTTCTGCACCAGTACCGTCACGAAACCCATGTGCGAGTGGTATCCCCTTGGCGCATCCGCCGCATCATGGACGACCATAGAGAGGCGGGACGCACAGACCGCGTGTGAGAGAGGAGGCGTCCATGGGATCGGTGCGCAAGGCGAGCGCCTGGCTGGGCCTCGTCGACGACCACGACGACGACCGCTACTACGACGACGAGTACGGCGAGGAGTCCGGGCAGCAGCAGCCGAAGGACGCCTGGGTGACCGACCCGCGTGTGCGGGTGGCCGCCGAGACGGCCCAGGAGGAGGGCAGCCGGATCGCCACCGTCACCCCGGACGGCTTCCGCGACGCCCGCGGAATCGGCGAGCTCTTCCGGGACGGCGTCCCGGTGATCGTGAACCTTACGGCCATGGAGCCCACCGACGCCAAGCGCGTGGTGGACTTCGCCGCCGGGCTGACCTTCGGGCTGCGCGGTTCCATCGAGCGGATCGCCACCCGGGTCTTCCTGCTCACCCCCGCCGACTACCAAGTGGTCAGCGGCGACGCCGGCCGCTCCGCGGACGGCTTCTTCAACCAGAGCTGACGGCAGGGCCGCTCACCGCGCCCCCTCCCCGCTCCCCGCCTTCATCTGAATCCCACGGCATTCACCTGAAGGCTTCGATCCCGGTGAGCGCCTTGCCCAGCACGAGTTGGTGCATCTCGACCGTGCCCTCGTACGTGAGCACGGACTCCAGATTGGTCGCGTGCCGCATCACCGGGTACTCCAGCGAGATCCCGTTGGCCCCCAGGATCGTCCGGGCCGTGCGGCAGATCTCGATCGCTTCCCGTACGTTGTTGAGCTTGCCGAAGCTGACCTGCTCGGGCCGGAGCTTCCCGGCATCCATCCGCCGCCCCAGGTGGTGGGCGAGCAGGATGCCCTTGTGCAGCTCGACCGCCATGTCCGCGAGTTTGGCCTGAGTGAGCTGGAAGCCGCCGATGGGCCTGCCGAACTGCTCGCGGGTCTTCGCGTACTCGACCGCTGTCTCGAAGCAGGTGCGCGCCGCGCCCATCGCGCCCCACACAATGCCGTAGCGGGCGTGGTTGAGGCAGCCCAGCGGCCCGCGCAGCCCGGTGGCCTCGGGGAGGACGGCGTCGGCGGGGAGGCGGACGGCATCGAGGATGAGTTCGCTGGTGACCGAGGCCCGCAGCGACCACTTGTGCTTGATCTCGGGCGCGGAGAAGCCGGGGGCGTCGGTGGGGACGACGAAGCCTCGGATGCCGTCGTCGGTGCGGGCCCACACCACCGCCACTCCGGCCACCGAGCCGTTGGTGATCCACATCTTGCGGCCCGTCAGGACCCAGTCGGAGCCGTCGCGCTTGGCGTACGTGCGCATGCCTGCCGGGTCGGAGCCGTGGTCGGGCTCGGTCAGCCCGAAGCAGCCGATGACCTCGCCTGCCGCCATCCGCGGCAGCCAGTGCTGCTTCTGCTCCTGGGAACCGAAGCGGTGGATGGCGTACATGGCGAGGGATCCCTGCACGGAGACCAGGGAGCGGATGCCGGAGTCGGCGGCCTCCAGCTCGAGGCAGGCGAGGCCGTACTGCACGGCGCTCGCGCCCGCGCAGCCGTAGCCCTCGAGGGACATGCCCAGCGCGCCGATGGAGCCGAGCTCGCGGGCGAGTTCGCGGATGCCGGGCAGCTCACCGCGCTCGTACCAGCCGGCGATGTCCGGCAGTACGCGGTCGGCTGCCCACTGCCGTACGGTGTCGCGCACCGCGAGGTCCTCGGCGCTGAGCAGGTCGTCGAGGCCCAGCGGATCCCGGGGGTCGAACGGCGGCGCGGACATGGGTCCTCCTGGGGGCGCCTCCCAGCGGCAGCTGGGGGAGATCATTTGCGGCTCGGGCCCGACGCTACGACCAGGCGGGGTCTCCCGTCCAGAGCGCTGCCGTGCCCTTCCCGGCGCCCGTCGGAGCGCCGCCCCGGGCACCCCACGGACACGGCGGACACCGGGCGAAAATGCTTCAGCCGGAGCTCTCCGCGCCGACACCGGCGCGGGTGCGGGTCTGCTGCCCGGGGATGGCACCGTCCGGGCTCGTCATGGCCGCGCGGCTCCGGCTGCTCCCGCGCGGGGCCCGCTCAGGCTGCGGGGCCGACGCGTAGTCCTCGCCGCACTCCATGACCCGCGGCAGCCGCAGCGCGGCGAACGCGCCGAGCAGCAGCAGGGCGGCGCTCGCGATGAGCGTGACGTGCAGGCCGTGGACGAAGGCGTCGCGGGCAGCGTCGCGCAGGGCGGTGCCGGCGGGCCCGCCGAGCCGGCGTGCCACCTCGTACGCCTCGCCGAGCGAGTGGCCTGCCGCGCCGCTCGCCGCGGACGGCACGCCGGGCACCGTGGACACACCGGGCGTGTAGGCGGCGTTCATGACGCTGCCCAGCAGCGCGATGCCGATGCCCGCGCCGAGCTGGTAGGAGGTCTCGCCGATCGCGGCCGCGCCGCCGGCCTGCTCGGCGGGGGCCTCGCTCAGCATCGACTCGTACGCGCCGAACAGCGTGGTCTCCAGGCCGAAGCCGAGCAGCAGGAAGGCGACGGTGAGCAGCGCGGGCCGGTCGTACTGGCCCATGAAGGTCAGCGAGAGCACGGCGGCGGCGGTGAGCGAGAAGCCGAGGGCGACCATGATGCGCGGGCCGAAGCGCTGGAGCATGCGGGAGCCGAGGAGCCCGGCGGCCATCGCGGCGACGGTGAGCGGGACCATGCGCAGCCCGGTTTCGAGCGGGGAGAGCCCGAGGACCAGCTGGAGGTACTGGGTCGCGATCAGCTGGAGGCCGACCAGCGCGAGCATGGCGAGGACGATGCAGCCGACGGAGGTGCCGAAAGCGGGCCTGGCGAACATCCGCAGATCGACGAGCGGGTGCGCACGGCGGCGCTGGCGCCGTACGAAGAGCACGAGCAGCGCGGCGCCGACGAGCAGTGGGCCGAGGGTGACCGGGTGGAGCACGGCCTCGCCGCCGCCCGCCCGCTTCACACCCAGCACGACGCCGAAGAGCCCGAACGCGGCCAGCAGCGCGCCGAGTACGTCCCAGGGGCCGTTGCGGTCCCCGGTGGACTCGGGCAGCAGCCAGCGGCCGATCGGCAGGATGACCGCCATCAGCGGGATGTTGACGAGAAAGACCGAGCCCCACCAGAAGTGCTCGAGGAGGAAACCGCCGAGCAGCGGTCCCACGGCCGCGCCGACCGCGGCGACCGCGCTCCAGATGCCAATGGCGAGGGCCCTCTCGCGCCGGTCGGGGAAGACCTGGCGGAGGATCGACAGCGTGGCGGGCATGATCATCGCGCCGCCGACGCCGAGGAGGGCGCGGGCCGTGATGAGGACGTGCGGGCTGTCGGCGCAGGCGGCGAGGGCGGAGGCGACACCGAAGAGGCCGTAGCCGAGCAGCAGGATGCGACGGCGTCCGACGCGGTCGCCGAGTGTGCCGAAGAGGATGAGGAGGGACGCGGCGACGAGCGGATACGCGTCGACGATCCACAGCAGCTCTATCGCGCCGGGGCGGAGGTCCTCGGTGACGGCGGGAACCGCCACGTGCAGGACGGTCGCGTCGAGCGCGACGAGCAGCAGGCTGACGCAGAGGACGACGAGCACGGCCCAGCGGTTGCCGCCTCCGCCGACCGCGCTGCGCCGATGCCGGGGAACGTCCGCCGGCCGTGGGTCGCTGGCCGTGGTCGTTCCGGACATGTACGCACCTCCCAGTCTGCGCTCGCGGTCGGACGGGCCCCTGGAGCGGACTGCGGCTCTGGCAGGCCCAGTATCGAAAGCGAGTGAGCCGCCAGGGTACGCGAGTCGGGGCGCACAGAACGTGGCCCGGCTCACCTTTGTCAACCACGACACATCGCCTTCCCCGCGTACATTCGGGCGATGCCTACCCACAGATGGCCTGAGATGCGCGGAGCGTGACGGCTGAGGGGGTGTGCGCGGGGCGCGGGAGCGGATACTCCCGGTGCGCTCCCGGTGTGCTCCCGGTCGCCAAGACGCACAGCGAAGCCCGAGGTCATGGCCGTGATCGCAGCAGCGGTGCCGGTATACCGAAGCGCGCCCGCAATGCGGACCGCGAAACATGTCGGCGAATTCCGGGCCACGCACAGGTAAACGCCGCGGCCATCGCACGGGAGAGTGCCAGGCAATAAGTCCCGGGAAATTCACCCAGCAGCCACCCGGGTTTTGTCGGAAGGGCCTCGAAAGGGGGTTGTGGAAAGGCTCACCCACATCACATCGTCATCACGAACCCGCTGCTTCGTCCGGGGCCGCCGCTCACCCCCTGTAACGTCGATTGGGTGCGTACCGAGCGAATCTTCGCCCGGCTGGAGCAGGAGCCGGAGCGACCAAGCAACCGCGATGTCCCGCGGATGAGCCGACACCGCGTGGTGCTGTTCGGCTCTGCCGTGGTGTTCTACGCGGCGATCGTCGCGGCCGTATTCGTGAGCGACCACCTCGTCCTCGTGGACTGGCAGGTGATGCTCTTCCGGCCGTACAAGCAGTGGCCCGACCTCCACGCGTTCCTGGACTACTTCGTGGTGATGGGTCAGCGCGGGCCGACCGCGGTGCTGGTGGCCGCGTGGCTGGGCTGGCGCTCCTGGAGGCAGCGGACGCTGCGCCCGCTGCTGGCGCTGGGCGTCGCGCTGCTCCTGCTCAACATCACGGTGGGCGCGGTGAAGATCGGGCTCGGCAGACTCGGCCCGCACTACGCGACGACCGTCGGCTCGGCCGAGATGTTCGCGGGCGGGGATATATTCCCTTCGGGACACACCGCCAACGCCGTGGTGACCTGGGGCATTCTGGCCTATCTCGCCACGACTCCGCAGGCCCGCCGGGTGCTGTCCGTGGTCGCCGCGGTCTTCGCTCTCGGGGTCGGTGCGACCACCGTCTACCTCGGCACGCACTGGGTCAGCGATGTGCTGCTCGGCTGGGCCGCGGGCCTGGTGGTCCTGCTGGCGCTGCCGTGGTTCGAGCCCGCCATCGCCTGGTGCGAGGCGCACATCCTCGCCGCCAGGGACCGGTTCCGTGGGAGCCGCGGGCTCGCGCCCGCGCCGGTGGCGCCGGCGGCCGCTCAGCCACCGCTGGTGGCAGCCCAGCGGGCCGTACGGAACAACGAGGCGGCGCGGCTGCACCACCCGCCCAGGCCGCACACCGTCCGGTCCGAGCGCACGCCCGTCACGCCCACGGGCAGCCGTCGGCCGCCGCACCTGGACCGTACGCCGCGCACCGCTCCGCTGGGCCCCGCGACCCAGCGCGGGCGGGCCGGCGGCTGACGCGGCCGGCGGCCTTCTCGGTCCCGGGCCTCTCAGTCCGCGGGGACGGTACGCACACCCTCTCCCCCGCAAGCGGCGGCCCCGGCGCTCCTGCTCGAGCGCCGGGGCCGTCGCCGTTTCCGCGTTCGACGTTTCGACGTATGCGGGTATCCGGTATCCGGGTCTCTGGTCGTCCGCCGCGTCAGCCCTTCCAGCAGCGGACCACTTCGCCGTCCTTGACCGCGAAGTTGATGCGGCCGGACAGGTACTCCATGGTGATGATCGCGTCCGGCGGGAGGCTGCGAACGGTGCTCCAGCCGAGGTCCCGTGCCCGCGTCTCGGCCGCCTCTGCCTCGAGTCCGACATAGGCCTCGAGGTCGTCGTCCGCCGGCTCCGCGCGATTCGAAGTGTCGTTCATGAGGCCCACCGTAGGCCGCGGCAGGTGTGAGACGGAAGGCACACCCGGCCCGCCGCTGCATCCCCGTCTCGTCACGCTTGTGTCACAGACGGGCACCGCTCATATGCCCTGATGGCCGTCACTCGTACGGGCATTCCTGGGCCTTCGGGAACGCCCGGATAATCTCGCCGAATTGCGCTTGCGGAGCGGGACGTCATTCCGGCGGGAATTCCGAACGCGGGCACCGGCGAATCAAATTCACGGCCCGCTGGGACTGCTTCCACGAGCCCCAATGGAACGCGGTGCGGGGGGCCCGTAGGGCGACCGCGGCAGACGACAAACCAGAAATGCCCGACACGTTGCCCAGCGCGTTGTCCGAATCGTTCCAGGACCTCGCCGACGCACTCTCGCGAGGCCTGTGACGGGGCGCGCATGATGGCGAGGTGGTCCTCCCCGGCGCTGCGGCGCGCTGCCGACCGAAGGGAACACACGCGGCATAACGTGCGGTGGAGCACCAGCCCGAGAGCCTGCACTGCGATGCACGAGGGGGCGCCTGTGAGTACCCGGACAGCGGAGGCGAGCGCCGGACCCGCACCCGTACGGAAGCCGGGGCAGATCGTCGTCGACTGGCTGACCACCACCGACCACAAGAAGATCGGCCACCTCTACCTGATCACCTCGTTCGCCTTCTTCCTGGCCGCCGGGGTGATGGCGATGCTGATGCGGGCCGAGCTCGCCCGTCCGGGACTCCAGCTGATGTCGGCCGAGCAGTACAACCAGGCGTTCACCCTGCACGGCACGATCATGCTGCTGCTCTTCGCGACACCGACCTTCGCGGGCTTCGCCAACGAGATCATGCCCCTGCAGATCGGCTCGCCCGACGTGGCCTTCCCGCGGCTGAACATGCTCTCGTACTGGCTGTTCCTCTTCGGCGGGCTGATGGTGCTGGGCGCGCTTCTGGTGCCGGACGGGGCCCCGGACTTCGGCTGGACCGCGTACGCGCCGCTCAACAGCCTGCAGCGCACGCCGGGCATCGGCGCCGACCTGTGGATCATGGGCCTCGCACTCGCCGGCTTCGGGACGATCCTCGGCTCGGTCAACTTCCTGACCACCATCATCTGCATGCGCGCCCCGGGCATGACGATGTTCCGGATGCCGATCTTCTGCTGGAACACCCTCTTCACCTCGATCATGGTGCTGATGGCCTTCCCGGTGCTGGCGGCCGCGCTGCTGTGCCTGGAGGCGGACCGGCGCTTCGGGTCCGTCGTGTTCCAGCCGGAGTTCGGCGGTGCGCTGCTCTGGCAGCACCTCTTCTGGTTCTTCGGCCATCCGGAGGTCTACATCATCGCGCTGCCGTTCTTCGGCATCATCACCGAGATCCTCCCGGTGTTCTCCCGGAAGCCGATCTTCGGGTATCTCACGCTGATCGGCGCGACGATGTCCATCACCGCGCTGTCGATGGTGGTGTGGGCGCACCACATGTTCGCGACCGGCGCCGTGCTGCTGCCGTTCTTCTCCCTGCTGTCCTTCCTGATCGCGGTGCCGACAGGGGTGAAGTTTTTCAACTGGACGGGGACCATGCTGCGGGGCTCGCTGTCCTTCGAGACGCCGATGCTCTGGGCGACGGGCTTCCTGGTCACCTTCCTGTTCGGCGGGCTCACCGGCGTCCTGCTGGCCTCTCCTCCCATCGACTTCCACGTCACGGACACCTACTTCGTCGTCGGCCACTTCCACTACACGGTCTTCGGGACCGTGGTCTTCGCGACCTTCGCGGGCTTCTACTTCTGGTGGCCGAAGTTCACCGGGAAGCTGCTCGACGAGCGGCTGGGGAAGATCCACTTCTGGACGCTGTTCACCGGCTTCCAGACGACCTTCCTGGTGCAGCACTGGCTGGGCGCCGAGGGCATGCCCCGGCGGTACGCCGACTACCTGGCCGCCGACGGCTTCACCGTGCTCAACACGGTCTCGACGATCGGGTCCTTCCTGCTCGGCATGTCCACGCTGCCGTTCCTCTACAACGGGTGGCGGACCGCCAAGTACGGCAGGAAGGTCGAGGTCGACGACCCCTGGGGCTACGGCAGGTCGCTGGAGTGGGCGACCGCCTGCCCGCCGCCGCGGCACAACTTCGTCACCATGCCCCGTATCCGTTCCGAGTCGCCGGCCTTCGAGCTGCACCACCCGGAGGTGGCGGCACTGACGCCGGAGATCCCCCTGCGGGAGAAGAAAGCCGGCGAACTGGAGGAGTAACCCCGTCACCCAGCCGGAATCCCGGCGTCCAGTGCCCGGCCGAGCCGGTCCGCGATCGCCCTGATGCGCTCGCCCAGCTCGGCCGGTTCGCGGACTTCGAACTCGAAGCCCATCAGCACGATGTGGATCACCAGGACGTCGAGCGAGTGCGCCCCGGTGTGCAGCAGGCAGCTGTGCTCGTCGACCGCCTCCAGCACGCCGTCCGACGGGGAGATCTTCCGCGCCGCCTCCTCGGCGGAGGCGTGCAGCAGGATGACGGCCTGCGCCGCGTACGCCGTCGTGGACACCCCGCGCGAGACGTACTTGGCGAGGTCCTCCGCGGGCGGCGTGCGCGGCTCGAAGCGGGGGCCGTGCGGCGGCTTCGGGATGATGCGGTCCGCCCGGAACGTACGCCAGGCGCCGCGGTCCACGTCCCAGGCGACCAGGTACCAGCGGCGCTCGGTGAAGACCAGCCGGTGCGGCTCCACGATCCGCCGGCTCGTCGCGCCGCCGTGGTCGCGGTACTCGAACCGCACCCGCTCGCGGTCCCGGCAGGCGTGCGCCAGCTCGGTCAGCGTGCCCGCCTCGACCTTCGGGCCGCGGTGGCCGCCGAGCATCGGCACGGTGAAGGAGTTCAGCGCCTCCACGCGCCGCCGCAGCCGGGACGGCAGCACCTGCTCGAGCTTGGCCAGCGCCTGGACGGACGTCTCCTCGATGCCCTCGATCCCGCCGCCTGCCACGGTCCGCAGGCCGACCGCCACCGCCACGGCCTCCTCGTCGTCCAGCAGCAGGGGCGGGAGCGCGGCCCCGGCGCCGAGCTGGTAGCCACCACCCGTGCCCGGGCTGGCGTGGACGGGGTAGCCCAGCTCGCGCAGCCGGTCCACGTCCCGGCGTACGGTTCTGGTGGTGACCGAGAGGCGGTCGGCGAGATCCTTTCCCGACCATTCGCGGTGGGTCTGCAGCAGCGAGAGCAGACGCAGCAGTCGTGCCGATGTCTCCAACATGTCTCTCAGTCTCCCCGCTGTCGAGGACAGCGGCTGTCCGCAAGCCCTCGTAGCGTACGAGCCATGGAAGACAACGCGGTGGGCTTCACACCGCTCTGCCCGCTGTCCGAGGAGTGGCGCTCCTCACCGGCGACATCAGGACGTTCTTCTACCGGTTCCGCTAGGCGGCCTCCGAGCCATTGGGCTCGCCCCTGCCCATCCCGGGCTCCGGCCCCGAACCCCAAGGGTCCGGGGCCGGAGCCCGAACCCGCCGCAGGCGGGGCGCTCCGGCGGGCTGGGGCTAGGCGGCCGTCCCGCCCGCTGGGGCGATGAGGACGGCCAGGTCGTTGTCCATCGTGTAGTACGGGCCGGCCTCGGCGGGCCCGTGCTCCTCGGTGGTCAATGACTGCACCGGATACGTGAAGATCTGCTTCTTGTCCGGCACATCGTCCAGAATCCGCGCGACCCGCACCGCGTCCGCACCCGGCCCCGGCCGCAGCCACAGGTCCCACGCCTCGCTGCCGCCCTCCCACACCTCGGCCAGCTCCTTGTACGCGAGCGTGAAGGCGAAGTACCGGTCGGCGCTTCCGGCGCGAGCGGGCCCCTCGACCGACGCGGGCACCGCACGGACCAGGGAGGGGTCGCGGCGGGAGCGGGCCTCGGCCAGGGCGCCGGGCTCCCCCTGCACCCCGTACAGCCGCCCCTGGACCGTCATCACCCCGTCCGAGAGCCGGATTTCGCCCGCCTCGGCGTGCGGCGCGCGCAGCCAGCTGCGGATGGTCAGATTGCCGTGTTTGGTGGCGTACGGGATGCGAACCGCGACCGAGGCGCGGTCCGGGTCCGGCCGGCGGTCGACGAGCGAGCGGAGGTCGAGGATGCCGGGCTCGAGCCGCTCCGACTCGCCGCCACCGGCCTCCGCGTAGACGTCCCACCGGCCCTCCGGCAGCGACACGCTGCTCGGCAGCACGGCTCGCAGCCGCGCGTCGCGCTCGTCCTGCCCGTCGCGCCCCTCCCGCCCGGCGGGCACGAGCGGCAGCCGTACCTCGTCGGCCGTCGTGTCCTCGCCGCGCACGCGCAGGACAAGGGCCGCGTCCCAGCTGTCGGGTACGGCGCCCGAGTAACCGCCGTCCACGAGGTCGAAGGTGAGGCCGCCGGCGGAATCCGCAATGCAGTCGGCGCGTCGCGGCGGGACGGACACGGCAGGGGTCTCCTCGGGTGCGGTGGTCTGAGTCGTCGGCGTCATCGGGGTCGTCTGAGTCTGGTTCCGAGTCGTCTGAGGCTGAGTCGGCTGGGTCTGGGTCTGGCTCGGCTGGGTCTGGCTCGGCTGAGTCTGGCTCGGCTGAGTCTGAGTCGGCTGAGTCTGGGTCGTCTCGGTGGTCCGGACGGTCACGGTCGTCTTGGTCGTTCCAGTGGTCTTGATCGTCTTGATCGTTTCGGTCGTCTTGGTCGTCTTGGTCGCTTCAGTCGTCTTGGTCGTTTCGGCCGTCGTCCCGATGTTCCGGGCCATCCGGCCGGGTCGCCCCGCCAGTTCGGCGGAGGTGGTCATACGGCCCGCCCCCTGCGCAGTGCGGTGCGCCCCGCGTCCCGTACGGCATACGCCCCGCCGAGCAGCGCACCGCGCGTGCGGTGCAGCGAGCCGCGCAGCCGGGCGCGGGCGCTGCCGCGCCCCGCCTGCTCGACCAGGTCGGCGAACAGCGACTCGTAGCGCCCTGCGACCCGGGACGGGTCGAAGCGGGCGGATCTCTGGAGGGCCGCCTGGCCCATCCGCTGCCGCAGAGCGTCGTCGTTGATGAGCTGGAGCAGGGCGGCGGCCACCGCGTCCGGCTTGCGCGGCGGCACCAGCAGTCCGTCCACGCCGTGCTCGATGATCTCCCCGGGGCCGTGCGGGCAGTCGGTGGAGACCACTGGCAGGCCGCAGCGCATGGCCTCCACGATCGTCATGCCGAAGGACTCGAGGCTCGAGGTGACCGCGGCGATGGAGCCCTTGGTCCACTCGGGCTCGATGGGGTTGGCGGGCCCCATCAGGAATACGTGGTTGTAGAGGCCGAGTTGGTCGATCAGGCGGCGCAGCTTGTCCTTCTCCGCGCCCCCGCCGTAGATGCGCAGCCGCCAGTCGGGACGTTTCTCCACCACCGTGGCGAAGGCCTTGACGAGCACGTCGTAGCGCTTGACCTTGGCCAGCCGCCCGGCGGCGACGACCCACTTGCCGGTGCCGTCGGCGGGCTCGACGGCGGGCTCGGGCACGCTGTTGGGCACCGCCTCCACGCGCACGCCGGGCAGCCGCAGCGTGTCGCGGTACGCGTCGGCGTCGGCCTCGGTGACGGTGGTGACCGCGTCCAGCCTGGGGTAGAGGCCGCGCAACTCCCTGCGCAGTGCGGGCGAGTGGCTGTCGAGGGTCAGGTGCTCCTGCCCGACACGCACGGGGCCGCGCCGCGCCTGGCGAGCGATGTGCACGTTGAGTCCCGGCCGGGTGCCGACGAGGACGTCGGCGTCGAGGGTCCGGAGGTGGCGGGCGATGCGCTGGTCGGTCAGCTCGCTGTACTGCTCGTAGCGGCCCTCGGCCTGGGGGAAGACGCGTGCTGGGCGGTGGTACGCCGGGAGGTCGCCCTCGTAGTCCGGACTGTCCTTGCGGATGTCGACGAGGTGGCGCAGCCGCACCTTCGGACCGGTGTCGAAGACGGGCTCGTCGCGGTGACGGAAGACCGAAACGATCTCCACTTCGTGCTGCTCTGCGAGCGTGCGGGCAAGGTTGTACGTCGTACGGATCGTCCCGCCGATCCCGTACGCATTGTGAATCAGGAATGAGATGTGCATCCGTCCCCGTATCTCACGCTTCTCTGTGGTCAGTCCGCCTCTTCCGCATTACTGAACGGTTAGACCGTCCCACCCGGTTCAGGGTTGGTCTTTATCACCGTCTTGTTCCAGAAGAGATACGGTTTCGATAGCCAAGTCCGGGAACTTTTCAGTGCCTTGCGCGTCACATCGGCTACGTCACGGGCTGTAGGGCAGCTGCGGAACCGTGAAGCAGTTTTCCGACATGTCACCGCCTTGGGTGATCCAGCCACCCTTCCCGTCCTGGGCATCGTCACTCCAACGAGCGACGGAGAGACAGCTGCGCCGGGTCTTCGGCGGCTCCTCCGACGGCCTGAAGCTCACCGGCAGAAGCAATCCATGGGCCGTATACGGCTCGTTGCGCGTCACGAAGCGCTCGACGCACGCGCGCGTGAGCCGGTCACCGCAGGACTTCGCGGCGTCCGTGAACCACATCGCGGCCGCCCACCCCTCCAACTCCCACTGGGACAACCGGTCCCCGCCCGCGTGCCCGCGCATTCCCGTCCGAAACTCACGGACGGCCGGGTGCCCCGTGTCGTCGTAGTTGCGGCTGGAGCCGGTCACCCAGAGGGCGTTGCGGCAGCCCGGCGCGTCCTTGTAGTCCTCCCGCACCGAGTCGGACCAGTTCTGAACGTTCGTCACCTTCGCCGTGACCTTGGCGCCCACGGAGTCCATGGCCTGGCAGAGCCGGGCGTTGCCGTGCGTGTCCATGGCGTCGAAGACCAGGTCGGCGCCCTGGGACCGCAGATCGGCCGCGACCGCCTGGAAGTTGGGCAGCGCGAAGTCGACCTCCTCGTTCACGACCCGGTAGCCCTCGGCCCGCAGCCCGCGGGTGACCAGCTGGGCGTACGCGGCGGAGGCGGCCTGGTTGTACGAGACGACCGCCGCCGTACGGGCACCCTGTTCGCGCTTGAAGTAGCGGTAGACCTCGGTGCCGCCGTAGAGGCGCCCGCCCCAGCCGGGCTTGCCGTCGCGCGGGGCCTGGCTGCCGTAGATGCCGTAGAGGTGCGGGTAGGTGTCGTAGGCGGGCCCGATGGGCTGGCCGCCGATGTCGGGGACGCCCGCCCTGCTGACCCGGGGCGCGCCCGCGTAGTCCAGCGCGGTGGTGGCGACCAGCGCGAACACTTTCTCCTCGTCGACCAGCCGGTGCACGCACTCGTTGTTGCCGACGCCGCTCCCGCCGTCGTCGCAGGTCAGTACCTCCACCGGGCGGCCGCCCACGCCACCCTCGGCGTTGAGGGCGTCGAAGTACGCCCTGGCGCCGTCACGCGGACCGGTGAAGGCGGCGCCGCCCACGGGGCTCGTGGCGCTGGTGATGATGCCCACCTTGATGGGCTCGCCGTGCGCCGGGCCGGGCGAGGCGGTGCGGTTCTCTCGCGTCGGCCGGTTCTCGAACTCGCTCTCCGGCACTCTGCTGCCGCAGGCGGCGGTCAGCAGGAGCAGCGCCGCCAGGAGCGCGGCG
Source organism: Streptomyces sp. 7N604 (assembly GCF_052245475.1). Classification (NCBI taxonomy): domain Bacteria; kingdom Bacillati; phylum Actinomycetota; class Actinomycetes; order Kitasatosporales; family Streptomycetaceae; genus Streptomyces; species Streptomyces sp. 7N604. Next base: position 31,073 of record NZ_JBQQBX010000054.1, read on the forward strand.
GTGCAGGTCGCGGTCCAGGATTCCGGGCGCGCCGGGCCGCGGCCCGCCGACGTGATCCTCGGGTGCGCCGTCGGAAGGTCAGTCTTAGCAACCCGGGGCCTGGACGTCACTGCCGCTCATCTGCACGAGGCCGCACAGGGTCTTCACGGACACCTTCCACACGTTGTCCTGCTCGACGGCGCTGCCGCGGGCATTCGGCAACGCGGTCGCGCCCTGGAGGGTCAGGGTGTACGTGACATCGGCTCCGGTCGCGGAGGTGAACGTCACCTTCGTCACCTCGGCCCCGACCTGCCGGGCGCGCTGGTCACCGCTGAACGCCTGGAGCAACGGCCGCAACGTGTCGCCGTTCTCGAGGTACTTGGTCTTCTCTTCGGCCGGGGTGTCCGCGTCGAAGAACTTCTGCCAGTTCCCCCTGATCTCGCTCTCCGCTGCCGCCGGGTCGGCCGGCCGGTTCGCAGGGCTCTCCCGGGTCTCGGTCGCGGTCGTCGGCTTGGGAGACGGCTCCTCGGCTCCCCCGTTGTCGTCCCCGCAGCCGGTGGCCGCCACCCCTACGAACAGGATCCCGGCCGCCGCCCACGCCGCCGACCGTGCGTGTACGCCAAGGACCATCTGGACCACCACCAGGTGTAGTCGGGCCCGTACTGATCGATGCTTTCAGGGTGTGACTCCAGAGGGCATAGTGCAACTCATCGGGTGACATACACGGCCATGTGGCACAGCGACTCCGCAGACCGACTTGCGCAACCTCGAGGGGGCCGCATGCGGACGGCACGACAGCGCTCGTGGGCGAGGGCCCTGCACTGGGCAGGCTGGCTGGCGCTCGCGGTCGGAGCTGTGCTCTGTGCGGTCGGCTGGTACGGGGTGTCGGGCGAGCGCTTCGTCGAGCAGCAGATCCCATATCTGGCGTCCTGCACCGTGCCGGGAGCCGCTCTGATCGTCGCGGGCGCGGTGCTGCTGGCCCGCGGCGAGCGGGCGCTCGCGGCGGAGCGGGTGGAGGAGCTCCACCGGCTGCTGGTGACGTACGGGGACGCCTCCGGCGCGGGCGGGGAGGGGGGCGCGGAGGCTGCCGGGGCGGCTGGGGAGGCTGGGGCGCTCCCTCAGGACCGTGCTCAGGCGGTGGGCGCAGGGCCGGGTGCGGGGGCGGGGCCGGGGCCGGGGCCGGGGCCGGCGGCGGGACCGCCCGCCCAGCCCGAGGACCGCCCGCCGACCGGTGAGCCTCCGCTGCTCGCGATCCCGGGCGGGACGCTCCTGCACCGCCCCGGATGCCCCCTCGTCGCGGACAAGCCGCAGGCCTTCCCGGTCACCGAAGCGATCCGCGCGGACCTGGACCTCGGCCCCTGCCCGGTCTGCGAACCGGACCTCGGCGCGATCGAACCCGAGCCGGGACCTGGACCGCAGCCCCGGTCGGGCACCGCCCCTGACGAGGAAGACCGTTCTGACACGGGTGAGGGGATGGCGGGCTATGGGGCCTCTGGGGCGGAACCCGGATCCGGGCCGCAGGCCGGACATCCACCCGAGCGGCCCGGCCCGCAGGACCAGTCCGGGCCCGGGGCCCGCACCGAAGCCGAGGCGGGGCCCGGATCCGGGCCGCAGGCCGGAGGCCACACGGGACCACAGCCGCGACCGGAACCAGAGCCCGGGCAAGGCCCGGGGCAGGGGCCAGAGCCCGGGCAAGGCCCGGGTCCGGAGCCGGACGACCGGGCGGGGCCCGGTAGTCCAGCCCCGCCGGAGGCGTGACCGTGGGATCGCTCACCTATGAGCTCACCCTTGCCGGCATCGCCATCGGCAGCGCCGCCGCCCTGACCGGCATCGGGCTGATCGTCACCTACCGGGCCACCGGCGTGCTCAACCTCGCCCATGGGGCCGTCGCGATGGTCACGGCGTACGTCATGTGGCAGTTCGCCGCCGAGTGGGACTGGCCGCTCGCGGCGGCCGCCGCCGTGAGCCTGGTGATCGTGGCGCCCGGAATCGGCCTGCTCCTCGACGTGGCCGTCTTCCGGCCGCTCTCCCGCTCCCGCGACCTCAGCGGCGCCGGCCCGGCCAGAACCCTCGTCGCCTCGCTCGGCGTCTTCGTCCTCCTGATCGGCGGCGCCACCCTCCTATGGGGCCCGGGCGCCCAGGCGGACGCGCCCGTGCTGCTGCCCGAGGACCCGTGGGTGCAGCTCGGCACGGCTGTCGTGCTCGCCGCCGGGGTCGGCGCGGTGACCCGCTGGACGAGCTTCGGCCGGGAGCTGCGGGCGGTCGTCGACAACCGGCGGCTCGCCGTGCTCGGCGGCGTCGACGCCGACCGGGTGGCCTCGGCGGGCTGGGCCTTCGGCGCGTTCACGGCGGGTCTCACCGGCGTACTGCTCGCCCCGTACGTACGGCTCGACCCGTACGGCCTGCCGCTCCTCGTCATGGAGGCCATGGCGGTTGCCGTCGCGGCCGCCATGCGGAGCCTGCCGGTGGCGGTGGGGGCGGCGCTCGCGATCGGGGTGGCGCAGAGTCAGATGACGCAGCTCCACCCGAAGGGCTGGGCGCAGCCGCTGGTCCAGGCCATCAGCGCCAACCTCTTCGTCGTCGCCCTGCTCGTCGCCGCCCTCGCGCTGCCCGCCGTCGGTGCGGTACGCGGGCTCCCCGCCGAGGCCGAGTCCGTCCTTCCGGGGGGAATGCGGCGCCAGGGACGGCACACCACGAGCGCCTGGCTCGTCGCCGGCGTCCTCTTCCTCCTGCCGCTCGGCTTCGCGGGCCGGGACCTCTCCACGTCGGTGCAGGTGCCCGCGCTGGCCGTCGTTCTGCTCTCGCTGGTCGTCGTCACCGGCATGGGCGGGCAGATCTCCCTCGGCCAGGCGGCGTACGCAGGGCTCGGCGCGCTCTTCACCGCGCTGCTCGCGGCCGGGCGCTTCCCCGGCCTCCCCGCGATGCCCGAACTCCTCGCCCTGGCCGTGGCCGTGGTTCTGGTCGCTCCGCTCGGCCTGCTCACCGGCTGGCCCGCGATCCGCAGACACGGGCTCGCGCTGGCGCTGGTGACCCTCGCGATCGGGGTCGCGGTCAGCCGCTTCGTGTTCGTGCAGCCGTACGCGACGTCGGGTCTGGGCCTCGGCCGTCCCGCGGGCTTCGAAGGCGACCGTGCCTTCTACGTCCTCGAACTCGCCCTGCTCGGCGGCGCGCTGGCCGCCGTCGCGGCCCTGCGCCGGGGCCGCGCGGGCCGTGCGCTGGCCGCGATGCGCGACCACGAGCCGGGCGCTGCGGCCTCCGGCGTTCAGGTGCCGGAACTGAAACTGGCGGCGTTCGTGGCGGGCGCGGCTCTCGCGGCGCTCGGCGGCGGAATGCTGGGCATGGGCGTACGGGCCTTCGACCCGGCCGCGTACGACCCGGTGCGCGGGCTGCTGTGGTTCGCGGCCGTGGTGGTGCTCGGGGCGGACAGCCTGATCGGGGCGCTGCTCGCTGCGGCGCTGCTGGTGGGGCTGGACGCGGGGACGCGGGGCGGTGTGGCGGCGGCGCTGATCGGGTTGCTGGCGGTCCTCGTGGGGCGCTTCCCGGAGGGTCTCCCGGCCGCCCTCCGCTCGGCGACCACCCGCCTGTTCCCTCCACGCGGCCCGGCGACGCTGACACCCCTGGGCGTACGCATCGCCGCCCGCCTGCCGTCACCCGGCGCCCAGGCAGACCCCCTACGCCCGCCCGGCGCACGGACCGGCTCCCGGCACCCGCCTGCCGACTCCGCCAATCCCGGCCCGGGGCAGATCCCTTCCCGCGACGGGAACCCGGGCCCGGCGGCCCGGCCCGGCCACGATGGCGGCAACCCCGGCGGGACAGACCGCGCCTCCGCCGCAACACTTCCCGCCC